>NZ_JAAHIE010000579.1:0-4250 GCF_010671945.1 Moorena sp. SIO4E2 | reverse complement strand
ATCGACAAACTGTTGGAAGGAGCCCAACTGGTCGGTGTGATCGGTTACCACCAAGAAATCTAAGGGACGAGACAACTGGACTGGTTGCCCACCATCGGTTGTCACTTCCTCTCCTCGGGCAAATCGGTAGGAATTTTCCGGGGTTAGCGTAGTTCCAGCCGCACCCGCATCAAAGGAATAGATGGTATGGAGGTGGGTGTCCCCCCAGAATACCTGCTGGGGATGGCTCGGCTGATACTCATCGGGTCGCCCTGCATAAGGGGAGTAGGGTATTTCTCCCGGAAGGGGTACATGTCGGTTGAAATATGGAATTTCGTACTCTCCAGGGGGCAAAGAAATTGCCAGGGCACTGTTGGAAACAAATAGCATGTTCCCGATCAGAAAGCAAATACACAACCCTATGATAAATAGTTTGCGAATTTGCAAACGTGAAACTGTTCGATTCATGTTGATGAACTCCTTTTAGAATTGTTTTTGATTGAATCATGCTGTTTGAGTCTGCCAATGGCTCAAACAGCATGGTACGTTAGGATGGATTGGGAGCGTTCGGCTGATGGCAAGAGATTTGGGCCATAATCACGCACCCTATGTAACTGCGATCGCTTCTAATAGTTATAAAGCGATCGCTTGGTTGCTGGACTTACACTCAGTCAATAGGTTTTGAAACTACCAAGCCATGGTGGGATGCCAGGATCATAGATTTACTTCATCATTTGGTTGAATAATGTTTCTCAATTTCCTGAATGATTCGATTCCAAAATTCTTCCTGGCTCATATTTTCAACAGGTTGGGCAGGCAGAGGTTCGATAGCTGGAGAATACCAGATCGGGGAAGACCAGGCCCGTTCCCGAATAAAGGGTTTAGCACCAGAGGCGAAGATAGATTTGTCAACGGCGAGCGCATCATGGCTACTCCAGCGACAGGTGAAATTTTCGATCACCCGTGCGTAGTAAAATGCGTGTTGATTGGGGTCAAATTCAGGATCACGCCAAACAGTACTGAGTTCTGAGTCTCCCACATTCTCGGGATAACTACAGGTAAAAATATTCGGTATGGCCTTATTTCCAGGACATGAGCCATTCTCATTTAGCTGTTTGTCATCGGAACAGGCAACATCATAGACCTTTTCATGGGTTTCCCCATCATCACCGAGCCAACCCTTAATGATTTGGATGCGGTCTATGGGAGCACTCAAAGGATCTTTAATCGCCCAAACAAACAACTCAGGGTCTGCCTCAGCAGTGGGAAGGATTGGGAAATCGCTGCCCATGGGAACGCCAGTGCCATAAGCAATCTCGATGGCATCATCTCGAAGATTGAGATCTTCTGGGAACTCGTAGCCGCCAAAGAGTCGTACTTGAATACGAGGACCGCTGGTGGCAAAGGTTTCCCGTCGCTGGAAGGCATCAAAGATACTGTCGCGGGTGTTTTCTTCAGCCCAAACTCCTGTTAACCCACCAGGATTATTCAAAAGGTTATCGAGTTCACCACTAATGGGACTTTGTTCAATCCCCAATCGGTATTGAGGAGTATCGTCAGCCATACCATGATTACCCTGGTAATTATCTTCTTCCCCACTTGACGGAACCCCACTGTGGGTATCGGTCGCGCCCACAAAACCGTACTTAAAGGGGTTGACACCAATTTTAGCCTCTTGTTTGACACCTTCTTTGAGTCCTTCTCGGATGTAGCTATATTTGTTAATACAACCCTCTGGTTCAAAAAGTTCATCACAGATGGGGGCAGTGGTTAGGGATTGGACGGCAGCCCCTTCGATCAGAAAGGAAGGACCCGTCCGAACGGAACGGGTATCGAGTTTTTCAAAGTTACACAGTTCATCCACATTGCCTAAACCCGTTTTGCACTCGGACTCCCCTTTGGTTTGCATCACTTCTACCAGTCGCTCTAGTCGTTGTTGAGTGCTGGCGCGAACATCATCTATGGGGGTAACGTTGTCGTAGTAGGTTGGGTTAAAAGCAGTTCCCTCAGACAAGTTAGCGTTGTGGGGAATGACGATCACCTCACACTCTCCGGTACAGTTAGTATCCAACCAAGCCCACAGATGCTCTGGGTTGGGAGAAGACTTCAATGGGTCGGAAACATCCGAACCCGAAAACACAGTCTCAGGAACGGTATCATTACTAAAAATGATATTACGGTGAATACCTGCCCCCGCAATTCCTCGTGGCACATTGCCAGGAGAAGTCCATTCATAGGCGTTGAAGGTGGTGAATACCCCTGGCTCGTTGAACTGTGTCGCCGCATCTTGGATCTTGTCCCAAACGAGAGGGGTATATTCCTCGCAAAGTTCGTTATTATCACCACAAACCCCAAGATCCTCTTTACCCATTATAAATCTTTGAAATGCCTCCCCAGCAGCGTCTATATCGTCTTGTGCATCCCTTACTAGCTGACAATTTTCGGAGTTATAGTAAGGGGAATTTTCATCCATCGTACAGATGGCTATTTCTCCTAAAAACTCTGCATGATCAGTTAAGGCAGTGAAATCCAGGGCAGTTTTCAACTTATGAGATTGTCCTGAAGCCATCGTAACCGCCTCCCCTCGGGCAAAGCGGTAGGCTTCTTCTGGACCATTGGGGTTGGCTCCAAAATAGCTATCGAGGGAGTAGTTGGTGTGAACGTGCAGGTCCCCGAATAGGGCTTTTCGTTCCACTGGGAGCGGTGCAATTTCTGCTGAAGCTATAGGTATTTGTCCCATCGTTAGCAGTAGACTGAGAACTCCTACAGTGAGTACTCGCAACCACAAGGGTCGAATCCTCAGGGGTAAAGGCTTCAATTTCATCGGATATTACTCCTTAAATTAGATAGGGTTTGGTAAATAGTTTCTGTTGAAACGAGGGAAATGCTGGACTTACACTCAGTCAATACATTGTTGACATTGCTAACTTTGTAATTGTGAGATGCCAGGATATTTTCTGAGAGAGCGTTTTGGGTAAGATTTCTGGTTTTTGCGTCCGCTAAGTGATAAACTCACCCCCAAAAGGCAGCAACCCGCTGGAAACACCAGAACGAGGCCAGAATGCCAATACTATAGGTGGGCACCCAACCCAGCCAGCGCGGGTAGTGGTGCGGACCAAAGCGTTTCAGGCTCTCCATCACAGCAACCACTACTAGCACAAAGGCCAGTTGTCCTAATTCCACCCCAACATTGAAAAACAACAGGGCTGGGGGAATGTCTTGGGGGGGTAATCCCACCTCTGCCAAGGCTCCCGCAAAGCCAAAGCCGTGGAGCAGCCCAAAGGTGAGAGCCACTAGCCAGGGATATTGCTCAGTCAATCCTGGTTTCCCCTGGCGGCTGTGGGCCAGTTCCGAAGCTAAGAACAAAATGCTGAGGGCAATCACAGCTTCCACTGGGGCTTGGGGCACATTCACAAGACCTAAGGTAGCTGCACCCAGGGTAATGCTGTGGGCTAGGGTAAAGGCGGTAATGGTCTTGACCAGACGCCAGGATGGCCCGACAATTAAGACTAGCCCTAAGACAAACAGCAAGTGGTCGATGCCGCTGAAAATGTGCTCGACCCCAAGTTTGAGGTAGGTCTGGCCCACTGCAAACACAGTGGTTTTTTCTGGGATAACGAAGGTCTCTTCGCCAGTGGGCACCATGGTGGTTTGGGAGTGCCCATCGGCCCATTCCACCCGCAATAGCACTTCCAGAGAGCTTTGGAGCAGTCCCGGAAACGCAATGGTTTCTTCAGCCAAGCCCTTTTTACCGCAATCCAATGTCCAGCGGGTGACACGGGTGGTGGGAGTAGCCATTACTTTAGGCACGGTCACCCCAGTGCAGTGGCTGGGAAAGACCGGGCTAATGGTCATCGGACTACTCAGCCCTTCATCCCCAAAACTCATGGCTGATGGGGTTTTCCAGACCACGTCCACCTGGCCAGAGGGTTGCTCTCGTAGTTCCAGGTAGGACGTTTGAAAGCCGTGGGCCTGGGCGGGGGCGGGATAGCATCCCAGGCCCAGGCAAACCAACAGAGCAATACAAATCCATTTCCCTCTGAAGACGAGCCACTGAAAAAAGTTGAGTGGGGAATTGTAACCCTTGCTCCCTTCTGGTTGCCAGAAGGCTTGGGCTATCGGTATCGTGATAAATCCCTTCTGTCCTCTGACTTCTGCCTTCTGCCTTCTGACTTCTGCCTTCTGCCCTCTGACTTCTGACTTCTGCCTTCTGACTTCTGACTTCTGCCTTTCTTTGTTCATCCCTGCTCCTCCTGAATAGCTTGGTTGAG
>NZ_JAAHIE010000578.1:0-4252 GCF_010671945.1 Moorena sp. SIO4E2 | reverse complement strand
TTAGGGAAACTGGGAGCTATCATTAGATATATTTACTCCCATTTTTCCTATTTATTATACAGAATATGGAGGCTATTTATGATCATAAAATTAAGCTCGAATAACGTCAAGAATTACTTAATTAATTCTGGTATCTACCAACAACATAACTTAGAATCAGTCAACATTGATATCTTAGAAGTAATAGGGAGTGAAATAGAATGCAGTAGGATTTTTTTTATCAGAACTCTGAGTGATTTTAATATAGTTATTAAGCAAGAACATTACAATTATATTGATGGTATCAAAAACAAAGTTCTGAATGAATGGCAACTCCAGAAATTTTTACAATTTACCCCTGGTTTAGACTACACTGCTTCCTTGTGCTTAGAGATACTTCAATTTGATACAAATAACTCAATACTTATCTATAAATGTCCTAAATATTATTTTAATTTAAGAGATTATTACCTAAAAAATAAAGCTTTTGAAACGAAACTTGCGGAGTTATTAGGTATATCTTTGGCATCTCTACATAAAGAGACTATGGTTAATAAAGAATGCCATACATTTCTGAACAAAAGTGTTGGAGAAACACTTTGCTATGAATTTCCTTATCCTTTTTATCTAAGAGAAAAAATTACTCCTGAAACATTCTTTATTTCGCCATCTGAATCTATGAAATTCATGAAGTTATATCAAAGAGATGAAAGTATGAATAAGGTAGTCAAAAAGCTGATTTCAGATCATAATAACTATTGTCTAACCAACAATAGTTATTGTTTAGATAACATTTTAATCCCAAGAGAGTGGGAAGATATGTTACTTCATAGTAAGCAATTTGATAATAATCTTATTAAGATTATTAACTGGGATAACTGTAGTTGGGGTGATCCAGCGTTTGATCTAGGAACGGTGATTGCCGACTATTTTAGTTTATGGATAAATAGTATATTTTTACATCCTGCTCTGGCATTGAATAAATCATTCCAGCTAGCAGTAATACCTTTAGAAGCCATTCAACCTTCAGTGTTAGCATTACTCAGAGGTTACATTAGTAAATTTCCAGAAATTATTCAATCTTATCCTTGCTTTCTAGAGCGAGTTATCCAGTTTACTGGTCTTGGGTTAATTTATAAAATAATAACCATAATTAATTCATTCAAAGGGTTGAATAACCAAGGAATATTTATACTTAATTTATCCCATAAAATGCTATGTGATCCAGAAAATTCTTTGAAATCTCTTTTGCCAAATTTAACAATAAATAGCCTTGTTGATTGAGTAATTTGTTAAAAATAAATTGGGTTTATGTTATAAATATTTTTTAAAAAAATGTTAGTTAAACACCACAAATTTTAGTAAAAAATATAATTTTGATTACGTCCAAACTAAACTTATGTATTCACTTCAAACACTTCAAGATATTGCTGCTCATGTTCAAATTAATTTTTCCGATTTTTTTGTATGTAATATTAACTACAAGTCTGAAAAACTTCCTGCAGAGTTAATAAAACAACTTCAGCAATTACCTGAGGAAATTCAGGAGAATTACATCAATGCAAGTTTAAATAGTATACTTCGTCGTATTTACTACGAAGGTTCACTTACACAGGAAACCATTATAAAAGTTAATCAAGATTACATTGATTTAGAAAAAAGTGCTGTTAAAATATTTGAAATAGACTGGGAATTTTATGCGCAACTAAATCAAAACAATAGGGGTAAGGGGAGCTTTTACCAAAACTTTCGTGTGGTTAGACAAGAAGCTGATGGCAGTCTTGCAGTCGAACATGAAAATGTGACAATACATATTCAGCGAGAGTATCATCTTCAGTTAGCACACCAATTAGCCGCTGTGGGTGATCTGGTAGCAGTGAGAATACCTCCTCACCAATTCAAGCGTGGGTTTTATACAGTGATTGGAGACGCTTTAGTTGACTTTAACTTTAGCATTTACCCATTAGTTGTTTACTTCAACTTTAGCGCTGAAGGTGCAGTTGCAGTAATGAAAACTCTAACTGCACAATTAAATGATATTAAATTACCCTTCACCTTCATGACCTTGTACAATCCTTCTAACTACGGACGTTATGATGCAGGAATGCTTCGATTTGCTCCGGAGGACTACGAGTTAGTTAGACCAGTGCTACAGAATGTTTATGCAGAAAACCAATTGCACTTTCATAATCAGATTCCTATCTTCACTAAGATGCTTGCACCAGGGCTGGCTTTAGCAGAATCACCCAAACAGCAAATTAGATCTGTTGAAGATTTTGGGATGAACCGCTGCCAAATTATTGCCAATGCTTTAATGGAAGCTCACAAGAAAGGTGATGAATCCCCAGAAGCTCGAATGAAATATATACTCAAGCAGTTTGAGCAATACGGAATAGACCTAGAGCGTCCCTACCTCAATCCTGGCTCTGAAGATATCTACACACCATTGGATGTAACCAATGGTGTGACAGTAAATTAATAACTAGACATCAAAACTAGTACAGTCAGTATTAATTTAAAAGTTGTAGTTAAGACTTAGAACTTAAGCTACTGCATTCAACTTCCTTAACAACTTCAACTTCCCCAATCTGTCCCTTCAACCACCCACTAAACAAATCAGACATAATCTCAGACCGCAACTTATCATCCAATTCCGATTTAACAATCTCCTCCACCAAAATCAGATGCACTCCCTTAGAACTCACAATCGGCTTAAGCAACTGTGGCGGCTCAGCAGCAAAAACAGCAGCAGAAATCTCCGGCTTAAACTCCTGACGCTTAACAATTCCCCGATATCCTCCAGAGCGCCGTAACTCATTATCCTGGATGTATTCGTGAGCAATCTCATAGAAACTTGTCTCCCCTTCATCGAGGGCATAAAACAGTTCCATGGCTAGGTCTTTATCATCTAAAACCACTTCGTAAATAACGGCAGCAGCATAATCGAGCTGATGTTCAAAGAAATAGGGTTCAACTTTATCCGCAAACAGATGTTGAACTACCTTACCAGCCATCAAATTAGTGTAAACTACTTCTTCAAAATCATCTAAAGACATACTATATTTTTGCAGCCATGCCCAAGTGTCCTCGGAATTCTCAAGTTTGTTCATTAATCGGAATTGGTCTGCTGCGTTTTGAAGTTCTTGAATTTCTACACGGATGCCAGCATTTTCTGCACAAGCGGCAATAATCTTCCGGGTAACAAGCCCTTCAATAATTTCTGGGATTTGGCAGGATAGCTTGACTTGGTTAAAAATATCGTCAGTGGTAATCGTAATAGCTGGTAACATGATTATTTATTGGTAATTGTTGATTGGACAGTAAGGGAATAGGGAGTAGGGAGCAGGGAGCAGGGAGTAGGGAGTAGGCAAGAGGCAAGAGGCAAGAGGGAATCGGGAATCGGGAATCGGGAATCGGGAATCGGGAATCGGGAATCGGGAATCGGGAGTCGGGAGTAGGCAAGAGGCAAGAGGCAAGAGGGAATCGGGAATCGGGAATCGGGAATCGGGAGTCGGGAATCGGGAATCGGGAATCGGGAGTCGGGAGTAGGCAAGAGGCAAGAGGCAAGAGAGAAGAGGGAAAAAATCTTGTGTACTTCATTACTATGAGAAATGTTATCAGCGCGTTTATCGCAGTTATGAGGTACGCTTTATTGCCTCAAAGTCCCCCTTATTAAGGGGGATTTAGGGGGATCCCTTCCTCATGGGAGAGAAAACTGTTACATATAGCATTGTGCTCATTGTCTTGATGCAGTCGCTGATTATAGCACTACCGATTAAGGTGAGGACATTTATACAAGTAGAAAAGCTGTGATAGTAAACTTTTGCCTTTTGCCTTTTGCCTTTTGCCTTGCCCGTAGCGCTATATGTCCAACTCCCCACACCTCCCTATCTTTCCCAATTCCCGATTCCCGATTCCCGATTCCCGATTCCCTTCCAATAGCGCTACAATTCCAAACCCCCCTGCTGTAACTTCTTAAATGGATCCAGAACTAAATCCATAATTCGACGCTGCCGGACAATAACTTCTGCTGTTGCCGTGTCTCCTGGGCGGAGAGCAATACATTCCTTTGGTGTGGGCATACAGGTTTTATTGAGTTTAATTTCTAGGTCATAGGTAGGCACTTTACCCTGCTCCGTTTCCGTCACCTTGGAGGTTGGAGAAATTTTGATTACCTTTCCTTCTACTACTCCATAATCTTGAAACGGATAAGCATCAAACTTCATTTTTACTGCCATTCCTTCCCGTAAGGAGCCACTTTCTGAAATAGCGA
>NZ_JAAHIE010000577.1:0-4252 GCF_010671945.1 Moorena sp. SIO4E2 | reverse complement strand
CACACCACACGAAAACCAATATTGCCGACGAGGTGCCTCAAGGCCGGATTAAAGACGCCGCGAGACCCAGAACGGCAGTTTTTAGGCAAGGTGTAGCAGGAACCACCCCGCCACACCCGATATTTATTATCATTTTCATTATGGCTATCCGGTTCATCTTCCCAGGCACTGCCATCTGTCGGCGCACCTTTATAGTTTGAGTGCCAATGGTCTGCACACCACTCCCACACATTCCCATGCATATCGTAGAGTCCAAAGTCATTGGCTACCCCAAAACTCCCCACTGGGGTGGTTTCTCTACGATAAATCCCTGATGGCCCATTACCATAAGATCCTTTCCAACCACCGTGTTGATCATCTGTTCCATTGTAGTTAGCAAACTCTGTAGTAATCGTCTCTCCAAAATGAAACGGGGTAGTTGTTCCGGCTCTACAGGCGTACTCCCACTGGGCTTCACTGGGCAAGCGATAAGGGCGTTTGGTATACTCGGACAGCCGCTCACAAAACTCTACCGCATCAGACCAAGAGACTGTATCTACAGGTCGGTCTTTCCCTTTAAAATAGGATGGATTGGGTTCAAGTTCTCTGTTGACTTGGAGTAGGGCGGCCACCGCTTGCCATTGGGCTTGGGTAACTGGGTATTTACCCATGAAGAAGGATTTAACCGTGACTTGATGCTGGGGAATTTCACTGTCTCTATGCCCCTCTTCGGTTTCTGGGGAACCCATCTCGAAAGTGCCACTGGGGATGGCTACCATGTCCAAGGTGATACCATTTCCCAAATCTTCAGTGAAGTACTGAATTTGTCGCCGATGGCGTTTGATATTAAGTTTTGATTGCTGTTCTTCTTTACTTCTTTCTGGCATCACCATTCTTTGGTTTAACTGATGGATTCACTGGCATCTTGTGTAGAACTGGCATCTTGTGTAGAACTGGCATCTTGCCAGTGACCAGATCAATGATTAGTGGTAGAACTGGCATCTTGCCAGTGATAATATTATTAGTGGTAGAACTGGCATCTTGTGTAGAACTGGCATCTTGCCAGTGATAATATTATTAGTGGTAGAACTGGCATCTTGCCAGTGATAATATTATTAGTGGTAGAACTGGCATCTTGCCAGTGATAATATTATTAGTGGTAGAACTGGCATCTTGTGTAGAACTGGCATCTTGCCAGTGATATTATTATTAGTGGTAGAACTGGCATCTTGCCAGTGATATTATTATTATTCGATTGAGATTGACACTGGCATCAAGCCGATTCCCCAGCCACTGGCATCAAGCCGATTCCCCAACCACTGGCAAGATGCCAGTTCTACGGCGGGGAGAGGGAAGAGGGAAAAGAGAACACAGGGCAAAAGGGCAAAAGGGTAAAGGGTTACCGAGTCTACGCCCACCCACACACCACACGAAAACCAAAAATGAGGTCGTTGCGCCTGAGGGCCGGATTATAGTTGTTGCGAGACCCAGAACGGCAGCCTACAGGGAAGCTCCCCCAACAACCGCCCCGCAACAGCCACCAATGATTATCATTTTCATTTTTATTTTCAGGGTCATCTTCCCAGGCACTGCCATCTGTCGGCGCACCTTCATAGTTTGAGTGCCAATGGTCTGCACACCACTCCCACACATTTCCATGCATATCGTAGAGTCCAAAGTCATTGGCTACCCCAAAACTTCCCACTGGGGTTGTTTCCTGAACATATTTGCCTTTGGAACCAGAGCCATAAGTATAGTTGCCATCATAGTTAGCTAGGTCCGTTGTAATTGTCTCACCAAAATGAAACGGAGTTGTTGTTCCGGCTCGACAAGCATACTCCCACTCGGCTTCACTGGGCAAGCGATAAGGGCGTTTCGTATACTGGGACACCCGCTCACAAAATTCCACCGCATCATACCAAGAGACTGTATCTACAGGTCGGTTTTCCCCTTTAAAATAGGATGGATCGGGTTCAAGTTTTCTGTTGACTTGGGGTAGGGCGGCCACCGCTTGCCATTGGGCTTGGGTCACTGGGTATTTGCCCATCAAGAAGGATTTAACCGTGACTTGATGCTGGGGACTTTCATCATCACTATGCCCCTGTTCTGTTTCTGGGGAACCCATAACGAAAGTGCCACCGGGGATGGCAAGCATCTCTAGCTCAACTCCATTCCCTAAGTCTTCGGTAAAACCATAAGCTCGGTGCTGATGACGGTTGATGATTAGTTCTGTTTCTGTTCTCAACCGGCCTTTTGGTTTCAACTCAATAGTTGCCACTTCAAAGTCAAAAGGTTTTAACTCAATCTCTGTCCCTGCTCCCAGCCCAATGGTTACCACCTCACATTCAAAGGTTTGCATGGGTGGAAAACCTTCCAGCTGAGTGACTGGATTAAGGCTAAGGTTTACCCCATGAACACCATAGGATTGACCAGCATCAGGGGGAATTTGACCTTTGAGCCAGATTCCGAGGGATTCAGCAAATTTCATTAAGGAGTCATATTGACTCAACTGGGGTCTAAATTCTTGAATTAAACGCTGTAATCGGGCTAATTCTGCCTGTCCATTTTTTCCTCGGTTAACCAATCCTTGTAGGGCTGTGGCAATCTCCTGTTCTGCTTCAGTGCGATGTTGATCTAAATACACCATGGCTGCCCATTGTTGTGCCTGGAATTCTCGCTGTCGGCTAGGGGGATGGGTTCCCATTAAATAAGTCACGTAGTCCATCAGCAATTGGGCGACGGATTTGAGGCGATTTGTGCCAAATTTATGCTGAAATTCTGGTGTTTCAAATTGTGCCAATAAATTAGACCGTACCGCCGGAGTCATGGCATATAATTCATAACCAACTGGACGGCATAACTCCGATAACAGTAAATCCGCTTCTGCTATCCAAGGCACTTCCTGGTTCAGTAAAAATTGCACTCGGATATAATTGACCAATTCCGGAGTCAAAACCAAGGGCAAGGCGCAATGACAAGCTAGATAGCGATAGTTGGGCTGAAACCTGGCCACAAACCGTTCAATTTGTTGCCTGGCTAATTCTCCCGTTAATTGGTCAGATGAGGAAGTTGTCATAGATCTTAACGAATCTGTGCGATCGCTTGATTTAACCCATGAGGATCGAGGGGGTACATTGGTACTAAATGAGCGATAAATTGGGCAGTGCTTCCCTGCCAGCGTTCAGAGGGAACGGGATTCAACCAGGCAATTAACTTGGTATGCTGTTTAATGTGCCACAAAACTTCAGCGGTTGCTGAAAATCTTTCCGAACGGCGATCGCCACGAGCTGCTCCCCCATCGCTGACAATTAAAACACTGGTATCCCCATCGGACTCTGCCAAAATTGACTCAAACTTTACCTTTTCGGTTAGATAAGGGTCGTTATAAACATACTCTGGTGGAACGTTGTGGAAATAGCCCACCCGCACCCGTTCGATATTACTGTCGTGTTGGGCGGTTTCCACTAAATCTCGGGTAAAGCGGTGAAAGGGAGTCATAGAGCCTTCGTGATCCAGCAACAAGAGCAAATCAGCGTGATTTTGCTCCCTTCGGCTGTATTTGGGCTTTAAAAAAAATCCCTGTTGGCAGACCTTGGCAATTGTCCCTTCCACATCCAGAACATCTTCTCTACCATCTGCCACCATCCGCCGTAAATAACGCCAGCTATAAACCATATACCTGCGAGAAATGGGATAATACCCTTGGAAATCCCGGTCTTCTGTGTGTTCCAATACATTGATTGATGATTTGACCGGCAGTAAGGATAATTCAGGAACTGGAGTAGGAGAGTCTACCCTTGAGGGAACCTGTTCCTCAGAGGATACAGGAGGAGGATTCTTAGGGGAGGACGATGATTCCGATGATTCTGAGGGAAATTCCCTTGGTTTTTCGTCTTCTTGGCTTTCTTCTGCGCTAATGGAACGAAAAATGACTTCTAAATGATATTGTTGCTCTGGGGAATGACACCAAAGCGTCCGCAAAAGTTTTTTGAGAGCATTGGCATCCTGCACTCCCCAGCCGCCCTCCATAGCTTGTAAGGCAGCTAAATATTCATTAATTCCCAAGGCAAACCCATCCCGGCGCAAGCGGTAAAAGAGGCGAGTTAACAGAGGGCGGGGATTAAAGTTACTCATACCAATTTCATAAGACAGTGTAACACGTAGAAGATCCCCCTAAATCCCCCTTAACAAGGGGGACTTTCACTCCAGTTCCCCCCTTAACAAGGGGGGCTAGGGGGATCCCCCTAAATCCCCCTTGTTAAGGGGGATTTAG
>NZ_JAAHIE010000576.1:0-4259 GCF_010671945.1 Moorena sp. SIO4E2 | reverse complement strand
TTTTTGTTCTAGGGACGGATTGAGTTTCCACTTGTCAGTTCTGATAACTTTGGTCGGCGTTTTCACTGGTCTAATAAAATATTGCTAGTTAATATTTTAGCCTACAAAAATGTAGACGACAATAGATTGATTGATGTTCTAGGTTTTTGGCTATTGTTCTTAGCGTGGACTAACCCCCACCTGAACGAGGTGGGGGAATGCGTCTCACGTCCTGTTCAATTTGGTGAGGTACAGAGTACCTGGTTTTAGGGAACAGGGAACAGGGAACAGGGAACAGGGAACAGGGAACAGGGAACAGGGAACAGGGAAAAAATCCTGTGTTCCTCATTAGGATGGAAATTGCTATCATAATCAGGAATAGCAGTGGGCAGTCGTAAGCTATAGCGCGTGTCGCGTATCAGCTAATGCGCTACGGGCAGGCTACGCGAACAGTAGCGTGGCCAAAAGCCAAGGGCTGACGGCTGACGGCTGACGGCTGACCACTGACGGCTGATGGCTGACGGCTGAATGCTTACTGGGAGTCTATGCGCGAAGATTTTGGTTTGTCTCCAGTATTACGAACGTTGACTAACTTATTTAGTACTTCAAACCAAAAGGGGGCTCCCATACAGATTGCGATCGCACTCAAAATAATCCCTAAAACAAATTTGAAGTAAACCCAAGTCAAACCCAGCTCTCTGGGAAGGTGATTGGGTTCTTCAAACTGCTCTACAAGATTAGTTTCTCCCCAGCCAATGGGAAGGAAGGCTAGGTCATCTACAGCTGAGGTTATACTATCATAACAGTCATTATTGTTTGATTCTTGCTGTAAACAGGCACTAGTTTCATTAACAATCCTATTAGTGACTTGATTGGCAGCAGCTCTTACACTGTGGTTTTTATAGAATTGATTGCTGATATTGATGGTATCGATATTCAAGGCTAGGGAAATCACTAATCCAATTAAAAAAGATATGGCTTTAGACTGACGCTTGTATACCCCGGCAGCTCGTGCCATGGATTCGTCAAACCATGTCGCCAGTTCTTCCTGGAGTTTTTTTAGGTCTTTGTTCCGGTCAGAGTATTCAAATTTCGCTTTATCAATCAGGGTTAAAAGAGTTATCTTTAAGTCTTCAGGAAGTAAATTTTTGATCTTATCTTCTTCAAGGGCTGTTTTAAAATTGTCCAGAGTAATCTCGGCATTATTTTTGAAGGTTGATGCCTGCTGAACAATGATCATGATTAAAGCGGTGGCAAAGGTATCTGATGGAATATAGGAAGGTCCACTAACCGTTGAGTTAGAGTTTGACTTTAATTCATTTTTGTTATCTAGGTCTTTGGCTTCGTGATTAACTGATTTAAGCAAGGGATTTTGATAGAGTTTCTTTAAAAGCCGTTTGGTCTTTTTTAAATTGTTAATCTGATCAACGGTTACGTTAACTGATTCTCCATCTGACTCATCGACCACATCTTTCAGGGTTATATTTCGTAACTGAATCCCACCATTAATTAAATTTTCGATAGCCCTCTGTAAGTGTTTAGCTCGCCATTGTAAAACGCTAGCGAGATATTCTTGGATTTCAGAGGCTAACAGACTGGTGATCAGGTAGACAAAAAATAAGCCAAGGGCAACGTTTAAAATAGCAGATAAGTCCATGAGTAACCAGCAGTCTTGTCAAAAAGAGCAGCAAAGGGAACAGGAACCCACCCCTAACCCCTCCCAGGAGGGGAACAGGGAGTAGGGAGTAGGGAACAGGGGAAAAAAATTATCACAATTCCTACACTGATCGCTATATCTTATCGTGAACTGTGTCCTAAATCCTAGCCTGAAAATCCTAGGCAAGTTATGGTCTGTTTACTCTTTAAACCTCTACCTCTAGCCTTCTGACTAAGAACGCCCACTTATCAGCAATCTCCTCAATTATCTTACTGGTGGGCTTGCCTGCACCATGCCCTGCTTTGGTCTCAATCCGAATTAACACTGGTTGTTCCCCTTCATGGGCCTCCTGCAAGGCTGCGGCAAATTTGAAACTATGGGCAGGGACAACCCGGTCATCATGGTCAGCGGTGGTAATCAGGGTAGGGGGATAAGCGGTTCCTGGTTTGAGATTGTGTAATGGGGAATAGGCGTAAAGGGCTTTAAATTCTTCTGGGTTATCTGGGGAACCGTAGTCGGAACACCAGGCCCAACCAATAGTAAACTTATGGAAGCGCAACATATCCAGTACTCCCACTGCTGGTAGGGCTGCACCGAATAAGTCTGGACGCTGAGTCATGCAAGCACCGACCAATAATCCCCCATTGCTACCGCCTGCGATCGCAACTTTCTTGGGTGAAGTGTACTGAGCACCAATTAGCCACTCCGCCGCCCCTATGAAATCATCAAATACATTTTGCTTGTTGAGTTTTGTGCCAGATTGGTGCCAATCTTCCCCATATTCACCACCACCACGGAGATTGGCAACAGCATAAACACCTCCCATTTCCATCCATACCAGATTGCTAATGGAGAAATTGGGGGTTATCGAGATATTAAAGCCGCCGTAGCCATAGAGGTAAGTGGGGTTATTGCTATCTAAGGGCAATCCCTTCTTGTGGGTGATAAACATAGGCACTTGGGTGCCATCTTTGCTAGGGTAGAAAACTTGTTTGGTCTCGTAGTCATCGGGATTAAAGTCTACCTGGGGCTGCCGAAAAATGGTACTTTCCCCACTTACCATGTCGTAGCGATAGATGGTTGCAGGGGTGGTGAAGCTGGTATAGCTGTAGAAGGTTTCAGTATCATAACGTAACCCATTGAAACCACCAACGGAACCAATACCTGGTAATTCGACTTCCCGTACAAAGGAACCATCCAGGTCAAAAATTTTGATGGATGAGTGAGCATCTTTGAGGTAATCGGCCACAAATTGGTTGTTGAGTAAGCCAACACCTTCTAGGGTTTCATCGGCTTGGGGAATTACTTCTTGCCACTGTGCCTGAGCAGGATGATTAGTATCAATGGCAATCACTCGACTACGAGGGGCATCTAAGTCTGTGCGGAACCAAAATACTGATTGATCATTGCCGATGAAGCTATAGCTGGCATCAAATTCGTTAATGAGTTCCACAACCGGGGAATCTGGGTCTTGCAAATTTTTATAAAACACCAGATTCTTTGGGTCAGTACCGAGGAAGACTGTAATGATCAGATAATTACCATCTTCAGTGACTTGACCACTGAAACCCCATTCTTTCTGGTCAGGGCGCTCATAAATCAGACTATCCTCTGACTGGGGTGTTCCCAGCTTATGGTAATAGAGCTTTTGATAATAATTGAGGTCTTCTAACTTAGTGGCTTCATTGGGTTCATCGAAGCGGCTATAGAAGAAACCTTGATTGTCGTCAGTCCAAGATGCCCCAGAAAACTTCACCCACTTAATCTGATCCGAGAGGTCAAGACCGGTTTCCACCTCCCGCACTTGCCACTCTTGCCAGTCAGAACCAGACCTAGACAGACCATAGGCCAGCAGCTTGCCATCTTTACTAAAGGCTAAACCTGATAGGGCAACGGTACCATCTTCTGAAAGGCTGTTGGGGTCAAGTAATAGGGTTGGTTCAGCATCGAGGGAGGTCAAGGTGTAGAGAACACTTTGGTTCTGGAGACCATCGTTTTTGAAATAAAAGTAGCGATCGCCTTTTTTAAAGGGAGTGCTATATTTCTCGTAATTCCATAGCTTGGTGATGCGCTGCTTAAGTGTTTCCCGTGTTGGTATTTCGCTGAGATAACCAAAGGTGACTTGATTCTGTGCTTCTACCCAAGCCTTTGTTTCCTCTGAATCTGGGTCTTCTAGCCAGCGGTAAGGGTCAGCAACTAGAGTACCGTGGTAATCATCGACTTGGTCGGCTTTGCGGCTTTTGGGATAGTTCAGGGGTTGACTGGTAGATGGCATGGTCGCAGATGGGAAAGCAGCGTTTCTAGTTTAACGTTTCTATTCTTTGGGTCGAGGTTGGAGGACATGGGCAGCTATGGAGCTGATCGCCAATTGATCTAAACTCTTGGTAAGCATTCAGCCGTCAGCCGTCAGCCTTAAGCCTTCAGCTTTTAGCTCACACTACTTGAGGTGATGAAGTACTAGGTAATTTTAATAATGATCAAACTTAAATATCAAATGGGTGCGGCTCTTTTAAAAGTACGGTAGACTAGATCTCAGTAAAACTGACAAATTAGTCAGAGTAATAGTTTGAGTCAATACCTCCTGGTGGGTGACCAGCTGAAAAAGTCAGCAGTAGTTCAGGAA
>NZ_JAAHIE010000575.1:0-4264 GCF_010671945.1 Moorena sp. SIO4E2 | reverse complement strand
TGATCTATAGCGCTTATTGCATTTATGAGGTACGCTTTTGAGCCTCAAAGTCCCCCTTATTAAGGGGGATTTAGGGGGATCCCTTTGTAGCTGATGGGAGAGAGAATTGTTATAGTTAGATGTGCTATAAAAAAAATGCGATTGACGGAACGTCACGCTACGCGAACGCTCTTTAAGTATTTAGTTCTAATAAAAGCTAGATGATTGAAAACAATAAAAATCAGTCAACAGTCGGTATTGCAGCTATAGGTTATTATATTCCTTCGGGAGTTATGACTAGCGAGGCGATCGCCAAACTAGCAGATATACCCCTGTGGGTTTTGAAAGAAAAAATAGGAATGGAAAAAAAAACAATTGCTGCCGAAGACGAACATCCCAGCGATAGGGGAATTAAAGCAGCAATGTCGGCGATCAAAAAAGCCAAAATAAAACCAGAACAAATAGATCTAATTGCTTATTGCGGGGTAGGATATTACGATTACAGATTTTGGTCTCCGGCAGCAAAAATCCAAGCTGCCATTGGTGCTAACAATGCTCATGGTTTTGAAATTAGAAATTTCTGTAACAGCGGTAACTTAGGTATTCATATTTGCCGGAACATGTTGCTGGCAGATAATAGTTTAAATTATGCTTTAGTTGTTTGTAGTGATAAATTATCCCAGCTGCTAAATTACTCGGATAAAAATAGCAATTCTCTTCTTTTTTTCGCCGACGGTGCCGCCGCTGCATTACTAAAAAAAGGAGAGTCTAGCAACAAAATTCTATCCTATTATGGTATAAATGATGGCAAATTAGCTGATTTGGTTCGAGTTCCCTTGGGGGGGACAAAATTGCCTGTAAAAAATGAAAATATTGACTTAGCACTTAATTATGTCAAAGTAGAGGATCGCCATCAATTAGAACAAACTTTATCACAAATCTATTTAAACAATTACAAAAAAGTAATCACCACTGCATTGCAAAAAAGTGGATTCTCTCTAAATCAAATAGATTTTTTATTTACCAATCAGATCAAAAAAAGCTTATTAGCTAAGCTTCTTGACGTACTAAACTTAACTGAAAAGAATACATTTATTTCCTTAAAAAACTGCGGCCATTTGGGAGCGACAGATACTTTATTGGGTTTGGCTAAGACTATAGAGTTGCATAAAATCAAGCCTGGTAATTTAGTAGTTTTAGCCAGTAGTGCTGCCGGGTTTTCCTGGGGAGCAACTGCGATTAAATATTAAAATAATCATTATTAAACTAATTTTAACTTCTCTCGGCTATCCTAGACAGATTACAGTAAATGAGTAATTTAAATGAGCTTAACCCCTTAAATAGCAAGGGATTAAACAAAATAAAAAGCCATTGTATTGATCCAGTCGCTCATGGGGTAAACTCCCATGAGCGCGCTGTATCGCTTTTATTAAAATTGCATTTTTAAACACTTAAAAAGCAGGAATTTCCTGTAGGGTGGGCAGTGGATCACACGATCCCAAACCTGGCCATCAGGTAGCTAGGCACTGCCCACCATCGAATTAATCATAATCGTTATACTTCTCAAAATATCAAATCGAACCTATGGAATTATCGGCACCGGTGCTATTGGCGGATTCTACGGTGCCAAACTGCAAAAAGCCGGTCATCAAGTCAGCTTTTTACTGCGTAGCGACTACCACCATGTCGCCGAAAACGGTTTAATTGTAAAATCAGTAGATGGTGATTTTACTCTGCCGGAAGTAGATGCCTACAACGATGTCAAAAAAATGCCGAATTGCGATGTCATTGTAGTGGCATTAAAAGCGACGCAAAATTATGTTTTGACAGAGCTATTGCCGCCATTAATAAATGAAAATACCGTAGTGTTGCTCTTACAAAACGGCATCAATCTTGAACCAGAAATTTCCAAAATTATAGGATAAAATACCATCATCAGTGGGTTATGTTTTGTCTGTTCTAATAAAATAGGGCAGGGTCAGATTCACCACATCGACTATGGTATCATTACCCTAGGGCAATATGCTCCTAACCATCAAGCTACTGGCATTACAGAACAAATCAGCCAAATTGCTAGGGATTTTGAAGCCGCAGGGATTACTATTGAATTGAGCGGAGATTTGCTTTTAGCTAGGTGGAAAAAGTTAGTGTGGAATATTCCTTATAATAGTCTTTCCGTGATTTTAAATGCCAGAACAGATCAAATTATGGCCAATGCCGATACGCGGCTTTTAGCAGAACAAGTAATGAGGGAAGTGGCAGTGGGGGCAAAGACTTGCGGACGGATAATAGGCGATCGCTTTATCCAAAAAATGCTCGACCATACGGAAAAAATGAAACCTTCTTTAACCAGCATGAAACTGGATTATGATGGAAAAAAACCTTTGGAAGTTGAGGCAATTGTGGGCAATGCTTTACGGATGGCAAGCAAAGCAGGAGTTGATTTGCCCATGATTTCTATGCTTTATCAACAGTTGAAGTTTTTGGATATTAGGAATCGGCTAGGCACTGCCCACCATAGGTAAGCATATGCGCTACGCGCACGCTAAGCGAACAGCCGTCAGCGGTCAGCTGTCAGTAAATAATGTAGGGTGGGCAGTGCATCAGACAGATTCCAAACCTTGCCATTAGATTGATAAGCACTGCCCACCATAGGATCAATCATAAGTTTATGTAGGGTGGGCAGTGCATTAGACAGATTCCAAACCTTGCCATTAGATTGATAAGCACTGCCCACCATAGGATCAATCACTCCCGACTCCCGACTCCCTACACAGTCACCGAGGGTTTACTGCTGACATTTTCCACTAAATTGTCAGCAATCCCCGTCTCAGGAAATGCGCGCTTAATCACATAGGATTCTAACAATGTGCGCAGCCAACTTGGACACCAGCGACGCTGACAGAACTCCAATAACTTTCTCTCGAAACTCCCCTCTTGAGTTGACCACTTAGCCGGGAGTTGACGATTCTCAATCACCCACCTCCAAATCGACCACATTGAAGGATCATCCTTACCCAAATTCCACTTTTTGACTTGACGATTGAACACATCTCGTACAGATTCTTCATTCCATTTAAATACGTAAAATGGCACATCATCCTGGTCAAACCGAGTGATCTGTCGAGGATTGAGGAAAGTGATTCTAGATTTAGGTTCCAGGAAAATTGTCTCGCCTAAGTCCGTTGCCTGCATACATAAATCAGTATGACTCGCCAAGCTATCAAAGATTTCATCCAGTTCAATAGACTTGATCAGAGAATGACGAGCTAGGATACAATGAAACTCTACAGAATCTACTGGGGTACGATGTAAATCCTGCTCAACATCCCGTAATTGAGTACCATAGAGCAACTGCTTTTGCTCAAACCACTTTTTACCATGCTTTCTTTGGTGAAACTTGGTTTTAATCCCAGCAACATGTACCTCAATATCCGGAGAGCCTGGTTGCCCCTGTAAAATTAGAGGAGCAACAATACCAGCTTGCTCTTGTTCAGCACACTCAACCAAACGTTTTAACCAACCAGGCTCTACAATCACATCATTGTCAATAAAAACAATGTAATCCGCATCCTTAACAAACGGTAGAGCTATGTTACGAGCAACATTCGATCTCAAATAGCGTCCGCGATGGATCAAAGTCATGAATTCGTGTTTATCTGCCTGCTGTTGCAGATACTCATGCACTTGGGATGGAGCATTACCATCTACATAGATTAGGTCAAAAGGATAAGAGGAATAATCAGCAATAATACTGTCTAGGGAAGGCTTTGTTAAACTAAACCGCTCCCTCTGAGTCACGATTAATGTTACCTTAGATAAACCCATAAGCTGATAGATTAACCACGTTATGATGTGCTTAAAGTGTATCAGTTACAAGCAAAAAAAGCCCACTACTTTAGTATTACTAAATCAAGAAATTCTGGATAATTATCGCCGTTCTTATAGTAATTCTGACTCCCCATCTCCCTATCTCCCCATCAGGGTAGGTTTTTTACTTTGACCTCAGGTGTGGGGTGACCGGGTGTGGGGTGACCGGGTGTGGGGGATAAGAAAGCGATGCAGCGCTTTTTCAGGTGCGACCCGTGGCGAATTTAATTCTTAATAGGTCAAGCGCACCTAAGTTGTTTTCCTTTTCTTATCCCTGTGTACCGCCCCCGACCGGTCAGGGGTTGGGGGTGGGTTTGACCCAAATGTAAAAAACCTACCCAAGTGAGCTACTCCCTACTCCCTACTAAATTCGCCCATTCTCGATTCTAAATTCTAAATTCTAAATTCTAACTTC
>NZ_JAAHIE010000574.1:0-4272 GCF_010671945.1 Moorena sp. SIO4E2 | reverse complement strand
TTAATTCTGTGTAGGTGCTTAAATAAACACTTTTGCAAAGGGAGCAGGGAGCAGGGAGCAGGGAGTAGTGGGAAGAGGCGGTATTCAGAAAATTTTGTTAGTTAAATAGCCTCAGAACCCTTTTATAGTAAGCTTTATAAGTTTTTTAACTGGAAATTTAGCATAAAAGGTACTGAAGAACCGAAAAAATTTAGATATATCAAGAATCCCTGACTTTTAGTATCCTGTTTCCATCCCCCTTCAACACTTTTATAGCGTTTATAGGACTCATGAGGTAAACATTATTTTTTACCTCTTCCCTCCTCCCTGCTCCCTGCTCAATGCTACCTGCTCCCTAAAAACCAGAAATTTGTACCTCACAAGTCGTAGAATTACTATAGCTTTTTCGCTGTTTCTGACTCTTCCTAATTGTCAAAAACCTACCCTTTTTAGGATGGGGAGATGGGGGAGATTTTTATTAAGGGTAATTATCCTAACATGATATAAAACTGTACCTCTGCCGACTCTCTCAATAATTTTTTACAAAACTTTTCAAAATATGCTATAATATGCAATTTTTTATGTTACAATCAAACCGTGGACAATAAAATCCACGGGAAGAGCCAGCCTGACGTACTTGCTAGGGCGAAGGCTGGCTCTGGCTACCCCTTGAAGTAAAGGAGATAACTTCATATTATGTCCTATCGTCCAAGCCTATATCCATGGGTCATGGTTCGCCTATTACCACCGATGCCACCAGTCGTTTTCGCTCGGTTCCCCAACTGTTCTGATGCCAAAGGTTATTTGCAGACCCTGAAACAGCTGGTGCCTGATGCTAGGTTTCTAATTATTTTCGATATAAGTCTGCCGATGGAGCCAGAGGAATAGGGAGTGTTGCAAGGATGGGAAGGGTGGGGAGATGGGGAGTCAGAGGATATCTGAAAAGTTTTTTGATACTAAATTTTGCCCCCCTAGCCCCCCAATTCTGGGGGGAACAAGAATCATTTGCTGGTAAAAGTCCCCCAAAATTGGGGGATTTAGGGGGCTTATATGTAGCAAATGAGACTTCTCAGACAACCTCTCAGATCCCTAGAAATGCGATTGGCCGTAGGCCACGCTACGCGATGAAGCGAAGCTTCCGCTAAGAGCGATCGCATTCTGAGGTATTGGGAGTGCGATCTTTTTTTTGCCTTACTTTCTCTGCCAAATTGGGTGTCGGTGATTGCGACTCCCATGCCACCCATGCTGTCCTTTTCAAAAGTCTTCCCTAGTCCCATTAGACTCAGATCTTGAGCAGATAACAACGTACTATAATACCCACAATACTTTTGATGGATTTGAGATGGCATTGAACTCTTCTACTTCCAGTTCGCCCAATACAGATAATTGGCAAACATCCTTATATAAAGAAGAATTCTACACTTGGCATAATTACCGTTGTGCCTATGAAGTCTATACCCCAACAGATGAAAGTGCTAAGACGAAAACTCCTCTACTATTAGTCCATCCTATCGGTGTTGGACTATCACGCTTTTTTTGGCATCGCTTTTGCCAGGAGTGGTTGAACACTGGCCATGGTCATCTAATTTATAATCCCGACTTGCTAGGATGTGGCGAAAGCGAAATGCCCCCTCTTGCTTACTACCCGATCGATTGGGCTGACCAGTTACAATATTTTTTAACAACTGTAGTCAAAAAACCGGTGATTCTGCTAGTGCAAGGGGCTTTATTACCTGTGGCACTTACCTTGATCCAAAAGCAAACTGAACCAAATTATATTCAAGGGTTAGTACTCTCAGGTCCTCCGTCTTGGTCTCTGATGACAGCAGAAACTCAATACTGGCAGCAGCGAGTTGCTTGGAATCTCCTCGAATCTCCTTTAGGTAGTGCCTTCTTTCGTTATGCTCGTCGCCGTCAATTCCTACAAAAGTTTTCGAAAGATAAACTGTTTGCTGAGAGTTCTATAGTAGATAACCAATGGTTAGATAATCTCCAAAAGGGAGCAATTAATCCAGCTAGCCGCTACGCAGTTTTTTCTTTTTTAGCTGGCTTTTGGCGACAAAACTATCAACAAGCGATCGCTAATACTTCTCAACCTACCCTAGTAGTAGTAGGAGAGCAAGCTTCAAGTATTAGTAAGCTGGGAAAATCTGAAACACCAGAAGACCGACTAGCTCAGTATATCAAGCATCTTCCTCAAGGTGAAGGTCGTAAAATTCCTGGTCGTAATGTTTTGCCTTATGAGTCAACCTATGAGTTTGTAAAAGTTGTCGGAGATGCTATTTCTAGGTTTGAGTAGTAGTATATAGCAAGTCTTATACCCATGAGGTACAAAGTTATGGTTTTTAGGGAGCAGGGACTTCGGAGCAGGGAAGAGGGAAGAGGGAAGAGGGAAGAGGTAAAAAATAATGTGTACCTCATAGCTAAGAGAAACGCTATAAATGCAAAGTAACTGTACCGATTAACCCAGGATGTGAGTTACTGGATGTCCAACTAGCATTAGACCTTTACCAATGTTAATCAACAAAGACCAGTGCATCGCACCCATTTGGATGCGATTACTTGGGGTGCATCTCATATTTGTAAAAAAGTTGCGTAGGGTGCGTTAGGGGGGCCTCATTTTCTGCCTCGTAGCCAGGGTTTGGATAGCCCGCCCCGTAACGCACCACGGTGTCAAACAGCAAAAATGAGATGCACCCATCACTTGTTTCATAGTCTCAATAGTATCAAACGTAGAAGAGCAAATGCTTACCGCTGATTGTATCATTCAGATGTCTGGATATCGCCTAGGTCAGGACGAGAAAGAGTTTTTCTTTTGTGATTTACCATTCATTTACCAAGAAGTGAAAGGAGAGTTTCCCGTTCACTCTGGGATGGGGGATGATAAATACCATCGCTCTCAAAAGCAGCGAAAGAAGATCAAGAAAGCAAGGAAGAAAGGGAAAAAGCGGCGGGCTGCTGTTCTAGCTAACCTGTATGATGTAGATTTTTTTGACGCTTATCGCGATCAATTGTTCGGAATGATTGGAGTACTAGAAGAGCGAACGCTACTAGCGGCCATACCCTTAGAAGAGTTGAGCGAAGACGAAGAGGAAGCAATAGATATCCTTACTGAAAAGGAGGAAGAATTATCAGATAGGTATGATGAGTTTCGCAATGCTATTGTACCTGACGGGGCGCTGGGGGGGTGACATGCCAGCTGAAATTATTACCCAGTAAGGAGTTCAGGCCATAATTGACTTCAGGTGCGCTTACAGTCGTCGAATTAAATTCGCCACGGGTCGCACCTGAAATATACATTCTGTTTTGGGCTGACTTTGGACTATGTTATAAGGGTTTTAGCTTCCATAAAATTAATTAAGGGTTAATTTGGGACTGTATCTTCCATGAGCCCATTGGCATCAAAGCCTTATAGAGTAAGTTTTTTGGGGCTCATGTCATATCATGTCCGGATAATTAGTTATAAAACACCATTACTCTTAAAACCTTACTCCTTTACTTCTGCCTTCTGCCATTCCCCTCCTGGGAGGGGTTAGGGGTGGGTACCCTCTGCCTTGCTTTGGCCAAAGTGTAAGTATTCAACCGGAAATTATATCACCCCCTCAGCTGCCTGGCACCAATAAAAATGGGTCAGACCACGAATAAAGTCGCAGTGCTTGAGTAAAACACAACAGCGAAAATTACCTGCTCCAACTATTCAATATTCTCAAAGGTGCGGTTGACAATTGGTTAATCATGGAATTGCCATAGTCTTCCGGCTGGCTGCAACTGTTGGGGAGTAGGAAAGAGCCACTGGACGCTCTAGCACCCGACTGATCGAATCAGCTACCTTGCCTCTATTCCATTTAATTGTTAGTTTGGCTTAGTAAGTATTTAAGAACCAACATTTCAAAACTAAAAGGTGAATAACATGAAAACCTGGGTAAGGCGTCTAAGTACAATTATTTGTACTATAACCCTAGCCTTTACTTTAATGGCTAAACCAGCTCAAGCTTATTCCGATATAGCCCTGGTAAGACAAGCTCCAGGTTGGGGTAGTATACCTGTGGCTTTTGCCGAAGGTGATGGTAGCTTTAATGTTACCAATGCCGGAATTAGCAACTTTATTGATAAGTGGGCACCCACAGGTGGAGTTAAGGTTTTAACTGGTGACTTTAACGGCAATGGTCGCACCGATATCGCCCTGGTACGACAAGCTCCAGGTTGGGGTAGTATACCTGTGGCTTTTTCCAATGGTGATGGCAGCTTTAATGTTACCAATGCCGGAATTAGCAACTTTATTGATAAGTGGGC
>NZ_JAAHIE010000573.1:0-4275 GCF_010671945.1 Moorena sp. SIO4E2 | reverse complement strand
ATTCTCTTAAAAATAGCTTATTAGATATTTCTTTCGACTCCGAGCTTAAAGATATCTAAGTCGGGATATTATTCGCGATTATAAATCGCGAATAAATTGTCTCTTTTTTCCAAAATGGGATGCTCCCGAGAGTAACTCTCTGCTATTTAATACCAAGAGTTAACAATCAATGGTTAAGTTTAGTCTATCAAGCCTTCGCATTAGATGTGGGAATTTATCAAGAAGCCCTTGACCTTGGGTCAAGGGAACCTAAAAAAGTTATTCTTTTAGTAGAAGATAATGCCGGATGGCATCGGAGTCAACAGGGAAAAATACCAGAGGGAATAATTGTGAAATTTCTTCCTCCTTACTCTCCGGAACTACAACCAGCAGAGAGATTGTGGTCTTTGATAGATGAACCTCTGGTGAATGAATATTTTCAAACTATAGATGAAATTGAAGAACGTTTAGTAACTCGTTGTCAGCTCCTTCAAACCATGACCTCAGAGATTAAAAATTTAACTAATTATCATTGGTTAACTTATGACTAAAGTTTATAAGCTTTTATAAACCGGATTTAGTATCAAAAGTGGGAAGTAGTATCACATCAAAGTTGTCCACAAGGAACCTAGCTGCTTTGTGATGGAGTTCATCTATCAGGTTTTGAATCCTGATAATCATCCGTCGAACAGCTTTCCTCATTCGACGCTTTTGCCCACGTTTAGCTTTACTTACTCTCGACAATAGCTTATCTAGATGTTGGCAAAGTCTTTGAATTCGGGAGAAGTCTCCGTGCCCAATCTTTCCGACAGAAGTCTCACTAAAAAAGGTTAAAAATGTTCTGAGTACAGGGTAAGCAAGCAACTACTCGCCCTTGGTTATCGGTTTCATCTTTCGTTGCTTCATGGGGGACTACCAAGTAATAATCCCCATTGTGGCTGGTTAGTCTGCAATCACCAATATTGCTGGGGAGAGACTCTGCATAGGATATTTCCCCTAGTTTGGTGTGGTAGACGCCCTTCTGAGATACTGCCGACTTTGGGATGTAGCAAGACTGTCTTGGGTTTTTACGAGACCTAAATCTAACCCGATTAATCTGAAAAGTCTTTTTGTACTTCTTTTTCGCCTCCCGGACGGCGGTGCAAGCATCCTTTATCGCTATAGACTTGATTTGATAAGGTACTGGCTTGCACCACTCGGGTAGGTCGTTTAAAATGTCGGTTTTAATGGCTTTCCAATTGGCCTTAACCTCACCGCTTTGAAGGATTTTGACGGTTTTGTTAAATACGTAACGGGATACCCCAAACCATTTGCGAACAGTAGATCGCTGTTCAGGGCTTAGGAACACTCTTATCTTCTTCGATTTTCTTCCCGTATTTCCATAGTCCGTGGACCCGGCAAGAAAAGACGTGAATGATTTTGAAGTTACCGTAAGAATAAAGAAGCCTTTATAGGCGACAGGCTATGGGTAAAAAGGTTAAAACTTATGAAATAAGGCTTCTTTATTCTAAGGTTTCGTCTCCGGAGAGAAGATCTGCGGTAAGTTCGGATTCGGGACAGCTTTCAGGTTGGTCGAGAACCAAGATTTTCCCACCGTTGAGACCAACCGGAGATGAAACCTTAGAGTAGTGCAGCCTTACTACAAAACCTTTACCCTATGCTGCATAATTTACCAACTATAAAGGCTGCACTACTCTTACGGTAACTTCTAACCAAGTACTCAATAAGTTCAAACCCGAATCGGGTGAGTCTGTCTCTACAGGTAACAATAATTGTGAGCTTATCTCCGCGCACAATTCGTTCCAATATGGTTCTAAGACCTTTCCTTTTGTAGTTGAGTCCTGACCCGATGTCTTTGATGATTTCTGCTTCCGGGAAGAGGGAGTGGAGGTAGGCGACTTGCCTGGCGAGGTCGTCTTTTTGTTTGTGGGTGCTGACTCGGCAATACCCAATACTGAATCGACGAACCGGAACCACTCCTCCCTTTTTGTGCCCGAATCTGAGCAGGCTTTCTGTATCAAAGAGCCTGGTTCCCCCAGGAGTTTTTTCGCACCTGATTGTGCCATTGTCCGCATACTTCCTCAGAGTGTTCCCCGATCATCCCGTAAGTTCGACCGCCTTACGTAAAGGAACTAAGTAGGTGGGCTTAATTAAACGTTAAAAAGTTAATCATTTTTACTATCTACATTTCCAGATAGTAAGGATTCAGGTAGGGGCTTGACAAAGTCCGGGATGGAGCTGGAGAATCATCAGAAGAATGTGTAGCTTCTCACTAACCCCAGACACAGTTCAGTATAACCAGTTGTCCAAGGAAGAACTGGTGCAGCTGGTAGTGGAGCAAAAAAAACAGCTAAAGCAACAGCACTCACTGATCGAAAGCCTGGTTGAAGAAATAGAAAGACTAAAACTCAGCCGAGACCTAGACTCGAAAAACTCATCTCTACCACCATCAAGGGACTTGCTCAAAAAGCCCGAAAAGAAGCAGGACTTGCAGGATTAATCCGAGAGTCCAGGCAATTTGAAACCCGGAGGGCAGCCTGGACACAAAGGAAAGACCCGCAAAGGGTTTGGACGAGTAGACCGCGCTCGTTATACTTAGTCCCCAGCAATGCCCTTCCTGCGGTGGGAGTCTGATGGAAACCCCTTCGGTCAAAGTCGAAACTCAACAAGTAGCTCAGCTGGTGGAGCGACCCATAGAAATCGTAGAATATCAACGCCACTATTGTCAGTGTATCGAATGTGGGGTAAGAGCTACGGTACCGTGGCCTGATTCGCTCATCCCTGGACAAGATTTGGGCGTGCGGTTGCAAGGATTACTCGGATGGCTGGGAAACTACGGACATCTGCCTTACTCCAAACAACTTCAGATGTTGTGGGAACTCGGTGGGATCAATATTGGAGTGGGAACGTTGGTGAACACCAACCAACGACTAGCAACAGCAAGCCAAGGGAGCGTTGAGGCTCTGAGAACCTGGGTGGCTGTTGAACAACCCAATCTGCACGTGGATGAAACGCCGTGGGCGGTCAAGGGCATTAAAGAATGGCTCTGGGTACTGAGCCATCCCCAGTTCTGTCTATTTCATGCTGGAGATACACGCTCGCGAGGGGAACTGATTAGCCAGTTGGGACAGACCTATGACGGGGTTCTGATTACGGATGATTACAGTGTCTACAATGGCTATGAGGTCAAGGATCAACAGAAGTGTTTAGCCCATCTGCGCCGTCACTTTCTCAGGTTAATCAAACAACCTGGACTTCACAACCGAGCCATTGGAGAAGCCTTTGTTGAACTGATTGATGAAGCCTTTGGCTGTTATCGTCTCTGGCAACAAACTGGAGATTCAACCGATTACCAACAGTGGGTAAGAGAATTCAAAACGAAGATACAGACAACGGTTCAAACCTGGAGTTCAGCTGCTGGGGCTGAAGCGGGGAAACTTTTGCGCTCCCTCAAAGAGAAAGCCTCCCAATGGTGGTATTTTTTAGACCATCCCCAAGTCCCACCGGATAATAACCTAGCCGAAAGGTCTCTACGCTTGGCGGTAACTAAGCGTAAGGTTAGTGGTGGCTCTCGTTCCCTCCAACGATTCGAGCAGACCGCTAATTTACTCACCGTTGTCCAAACTTGTCGTTTTCAGGGACGTTCGGTGATGGATTTCTTTGAGCAAGCTCTGATGGCTGTTGCTGGTCACTTGCCCGAAGCTCCTTCCCTTATCCCTTCTCCCCACACCTGAATCCTTACTCCAGATATTGTCCACTGTTGAAGCTGATAACCTACTTGGCAACTTCGGTTTTTTATGCCTTCTTTAACTGCTAAAGCTAAATCGTATTCATCCTCAAACATTCGACCGACCAGAGATTTGATGAGTTTCTTGATGCAATAGCGAGTGGGGGAAACCACGGCAGTCGCTCATGGGGGAGACCCCCAAGACCGCGCTGCCTCCCCAAGACCGCGCTGCATCGCTTTAAGTTGATGCCACTCTCCCTCTATTAGATTAAGTTCTGGACTATAAGTTGGCAGAAAGAATAAATACAATCCCATTTCTAACCATTCTTTTTCTTTAGCTCTTACCTGATGACTTTTATGACTTGAGGAATTATCCAAGACAATCACTGTATCTATTCCTATTTTTAGTCGATTTGTTTTGGCTTCTTGAGCTTCTTTGTCTTGATGCAATAGCGAGTGGGGGAAACCACGGCAGTCGCTCATGGGGGAGACCCCCAAGACCCAGGGTAAGCTCAAGTATCAATAAGCTGTAGCTTATTGAGAAAAAAAGGGCATTATTATCAACAAGA
>NZ_JAAHIE010000572.1:0-4308 GCF_010671945.1 Moorena sp. SIO4E2 | reverse complement strand
TTCCTGAACTACTGCTGACTTTTTCAGCTGGTCACCCACCAGGAGGTATTGACTCAAACTATTACTCTGACTAATTTGTCAGTTTTACTGAGATCTAGTCTACCGTACTTTTAAAAGAGCCGCACCCAATTAAATTCGCCACGGGTCGCACCTCTGCATCGCTTACAAAGGGTGTGAGACTTTTGTCATGTCCTAACTGCCCTGGCGACTGCTATATATTTTATTCTATCCCACTCTCCCAGTCCGACCGTTGGTTGTTCTCGGACAAAAGATGATGTTAAACGTCAGGCAAGAAGATATCGATTTTGCCTGCAAGCCTTTTCCCTTTTCACCCTCTTCCATTTCTGGTGAGTGATTGGTATACATCAACTCAAACACAACAAAAACGCAATCGCAAACATCCAAACTTCATCCTTAAACTATAGCATCAATTCAGTAATTTTTCGTACACTTTAGGCGTTCGGTGAAGAGGACTGTGAACCATGAATAACCCTAGGATAACGACCGCCATTGATTACTGAATTGGGATCCTAGTAAGCCTTATTTCTATATCTCAATCAACTTAACTATACTTATGAACCATCGTTATTGGAGAACCTTTATCGAAGCAGCTGCTCTCACTACCTGCCTGATGTTTGTCAATGGGATTCCCCCAATGACTGAAAATTTTATCTCTGGAACCCTGATAAATAATAAGTTTTTCCAGAATTATAAGGATGGGGTTAAGGAAGTAGTCGCTCAACAATCTACTTACCCGTTGAATATTTCATCACTATCATTCTTAGGGAGCGTAGATAGTTTACCTGAAACCTTATGGCATGTCAAGTTTAACCAATTAACAGCATCAACGGTTAGCGGGGAATATTTCATTGATTCTGCCTTCAGCTTAGGAAGTTTTCAATGATGCTATTCATAGGTTTATTAGACTATAAATAGATAATCAGGAGTTAAAATGTTACAAGTGTGTCTACAGCAATCCTGGCCCCAGGATAAACCAATTAGCAAAATTATATTTCCAGCAATTTTACCAAGCAGCTTGGGAAATTTTGCCACCTTATGCTTGATGTTATCTCCAGAAGAAATTCAGTATTATCTATTCAGCAAGCCCCACAGTCAATTTGTCTTCATCAATTCGCCTCATCCGATGCTACTATGGGTTACTGTACTTCAGTCTAAAGCACAGGACTCTCGGTTACTCCCTTGTTATCTAGACTTGAAAACCTCGAAAGTTCAGACCATTACTCGTTGCTTAGCAGATAAAGGCTTCTATCGACTACTTTTGTTTTCCACTGAAGAACCACAACGCTGTAACCAGGTAATGACCGTAACGCTTAAACCCCAACAATGCCAAATGTTACAAGAGTCGGCTAATACTGGTCAAACCTCACAACCTATAGCTCAACCCATAGTCAGCAGACGCATACTAAAGCTCAAATTTGAACAACTAAAATCCCAACTGTTGAATAAATGGGATGCTCTGGACAGGTTTAATTACCCAACCCAGCCAGAACTTGCTCATTCCATTTCCTAGTTCCTAGCTTTTTATAACCTTAGGTAGTATTATATCATTGCTAGTATGATATAATTTACCGTTGAATACTTATCATTGTGGCCAGCTGGCTGATTAGTCATTAGTTATTCGGTACATATGACAAATAACAAACTAATTATCGAGATTTTCCTAATTGTTCACAATTGGCAAAAACTCCTTTCTCTGTGATGAATATTCCCAGGCAATTCCGTCTGGATCTTTACTTTGACTCCATTGTGAAAAGTCGGCATCAGATTTACGTTTACCAACTGTGCTGGCATGAACATTCAGTCGCTTGGCTAATTCGGCTTGGATCAGAGGTTGATAAACTTTCTTATCCTGCTTCTTTTTGACCCGGTTTTTTTGATCACCTGAAGCGTCAGCAGTCAAGGCAGCTAGTTTAGAGGCAACAGATTCTTGTGATCGTGGATTTTCTTGCAGTTTTGGGATGTCATTGCTAGAGAACTCATCTTGTTGGAGCTGTAGTTCCAAAGACGGGGTTGCTTGACTGGTGTTGGATTCACTCTCAGGCTCGAAGGAGGATTCACTTTCAGGGTCGAAGGAGGGTTCACTCTGATCAAAGATACTACCGAGAGCGCTAGCAGTCAGAAAGTAATAAACAGTGCCAATGTCATCATAGGTTTTACTCTGAGCTCCAAACTCCTCTGCCTTTTTGTCTAAATACTGTTTGGCTGCAGTTCCAGAAATATCCGCCTTGATCGACAAGTCCATGGGTGTCAGACAGCCTTGGTTATCTTTAATCAGTTGATTGAAGAAGGGATTAACTTTCCGAGTCCACTTCTGCCATTGATATTGCTGCCAAAGCCTGATGATGATAATCAAGATTAGCATTGCCAGTACGATCGGCCATGCCTTTAGCAACAGAACCATCACCAATGCGAAGGGGATGATTAGAATGAGAATTCCAGTGGCACTGCTATCGATTACTTTTCCAGTCATCTGACTTTACGGGGTAGGGAAACCGCGTCTGTCTTGGTGCGCGTTCCCATGGCGAGGGAACCTCGCCGGGGTCGCACCGCTTTTTAAAGCGCGGAGGAACTACGAAACCAGCGGTTTTAACCGCCGTCAAAGAACCTCATCCCTCGCTCAAGTGCTTGGGAGGGGGTATAGTTAATAGTTTATTCGTTTACGAGGCATTGAGGGGCTATCCACTCAAGTCGGGACTGTGGATGATTAGTAATTGGTAAACATTTCTACTATTACCGATTACCGATTAGCCGTAAGAGTCACGACTTCTTGCTACTAGTCCTAGTCAACTCAGGTTAGTCAGGGCAAGACGTTTAAACATCGCCACCCTTGCCTTGGTTGCTAAGGTATCATCCAGTGGTTCTAAGGACACTGGTATATCATACTTTTGCTTGAGGGCAGTTTGGATCAGCCAATCAGCAAGAAAGGGGTTTTTCGGTAACAGCGGACCGTGGGAGTAGGTTGCGATCGCATTTCGATAAAATGCTCCTTCTGTGCCATCTTCCCCATTGTTACCATATCCTTTGACCACTTGAGCTAGGGGTTCGACATTACCTAAATAGGTACGACCACCGTGATTTTCAAAGCCAATCACTACTGGATTTTTCCCCAGCATAGCCTTTAAGTCTTGGGCTAGGGGTGATGCAGTAATCTCAAATACCACATTACCAATGCAACGGCGAGCATCTACGCCAGGATGCTTGCTGACCAAATCCAGCAACCCTAATCCCTGAATCCGCTTACCTAGAGCGGGTTCATAGTAGTTACCTAGCAATTGAGGTGAGCCACAGGTAAATACTCCCGGTACACCTGCTTCAATTTTTTCTTGTAGGGCATTGGCTTTGCTACCTTGTAAGTCTCGCATAACAATTTCTTGCTGTCTATCTTGAGCACCACCACCCATGAAGATATCCACTTTATAGAATTGCTCAGCAGGGGTTTGCTGATCCAGGGGGATTAGATTGACTCTAATGCCTCGCCACTGGGTTCGTTGTTGTAAGCAGATGACATTACCACGATCACCGTAGGTACTCATTAGGGTAGGGTAAAGCCAGCCTATAGTTAATTCTAGTTGTTCGGAATTCATCTTGGGTTGAAGGTGATTTGGTTGTTGGCCTTTGGGGTCCCTGGTCGGGTAGGTTGAACGCGATGGACGGAGTCCCGCAATCGAGCGATCGCGTGGCCTTTTGGCCAAGGTCAGAAGGTTGTTCGCAAAGCGTGACCGAAGGTCAAGGTTTTTCTATGGATAAGTTACGCTAATTTCTTGGAATCACAAAACTTTGACAACTATATAGTCCATTTATACTGTCTGCTGAGCAGTTATAGGAGAAGCTGATCTAAGCCTTTGCTTCCCACCATCGCACTCCAGATTAGGAAATGCTAGAGAGCTGGTCAAGTAATAGAAGTTGACAAAATTAGCAATAGCTAGACCAAGCACTTGTACAGGATATTTCTATCACCTGACCACCCCATTATCCCATTATCCCATTACCCCATCATCAATTTACTTAGTTTTCTGATGACTTAACCGATGCTGTAGGAGACTACAATGAAATTTGTGGTTTGCTGCCTATGGATAAATCAATGCTGCAAGCAATCTCTCATCTAACCCTAGGGTTCCAATTTGCAAGTCCCGGGCCAATAATCGTTGAACTCGGACCGGTAACAATCCGCTGGTACGGACTATTGATTGCCTCAGCAGTGTTAATTGGAGTTAGCCTTTCCCAATACCTAGCCAAGAGTCGTAACGTTAACCCAGATTTGTTGGGCGACTTGGCTATCTGGCTGGT
>NZ_JAAHIE010000571.1:0-4320 GCF_010671945.1 Moorena sp. SIO4E2 | reverse complement strand
GTATTACCCCGTTGGATGCGATTCCTAGGTACGGGTAGTGGACGAGATGATGAACCACGGATTGGTACCGCTGTAACGTTGGGAATCGCTACTGCAGCAGTTTGCCTTGGTCAATTAGATATCATTGCACCAGTGCTAAGTATGTTCTTTCTGACCACCTATCTGGTGTTGAATGTAGCAGCTGCCATTGAGGGCTTTTTGCAAAGTCCTTCCTTCCGACCCTCCTTTAAAGTTAACTGGTTTCTGTCACTGTTAGGGGCATTGGGTTGCCTGATCGTAATGTTTTTGATAAATGCCTTTGCCACAGTGGCAGCAGCTGTTATTGTCTTAGGGGTTTACCTTTGGCTACAGCAGCGGGAACTGCGCACAGCTTGGGGGGATGTACGCCGGGGCATTTGGATGGCACTGTTGCGCACTGGTATTTTTCAGATTAGTCATCACCCTGATCCGAAAAACTGGCGACCCCACATCTTGGTGCTGTCGGGAGCTCCCACTAAACGATGGTCTTTGATAGAGTTAGCCGATGCTCTGACCCATAATCGCGGTTTAGTGACCGTTTCGAGTATTTTACCCAGTAGTTCCCATAGTGTTGCTAAGCAGGCACAGTTAGAACAAACCATCAGTGAGTATCTCGAACGGCGTAGTGTACAAGCTCTAGTGCGCTTGGTAACAGCACCGGATCCCTTTACCGGAGCCCGGCAACTGGTGGAAACTTACGGTATAGGACCACTAGTTCCCAATACAGTTTTACTCGGGGATAACGAAACCCTTAGCCGTCGCCAGCCTTACTGTCGCTTGATTACTCACATACACCAGGCAAAGCGTAATGTAGTGATTCTGCGGGAAAATCGGGAGCAGGGTTTCGGTAGTCGTCAACGGATTGATGTTTGGTGGGGCGGTAAGCAAGCCAATGGTAGCCTGATGTTGCTCCTCGCCTATCTATTGCGCAGCGACCTGAAGTGGCAAAATGCTGAGATTTACCTCAAGTTGGTGCTTCCTAATGAAATAGCAGCTCAAGCAGCACGGGCAAACCTAAGTAATTGGGTGAAACAGTTGCGGATTGGGGTTATTTGTCAGGTGCTGGTTTCCCAAGGGCGTTCTTTTAATGCTATTCTTCATGAGTCATCGGCTGATGCTGACTTAATCTTTATGGGTATGGCTACACCAGACGATAAGTTTACTCAATATTACGAAAGCTTACAACAAAAAACTGCTGGTCTTCCTACCATTGTCTTTGTACTGGCTGCCCCTGGGTTTGCTTTCCATGAAGTTCTCAGTGAAGATTTGTAGTATACTAACAGCAATTTAAAATTTTTAATTGCCAATTGACTATTACTATCAAGTCTGGTTAATCACTGATAAAATAGTCTCGGTATTTTTGGTAATAGGTAATGGAGACTTGGTAATCGTTAACTACCAAGTCTCCATTACCTATTACCAGATACAAACCCTATAGCATGAATTGGCAATGCTTAATTTTTGGGTGGCAGTTTAACAATACTTAGCCAGAAGTTTTCAATTGACTTCAATACTTTGAGAAACTGGTCTAATTCAAAGGGCTTAGTGACGTAGGCATTGGCGTTTAGCTTGTAGCTTGTGAGGATGTCCTGGTCAGAATCTGAGGAGGTGAGAATAATCACTGGAATTAAACTCAATTTTGGATCAGATTTAATCTGTGCTAACACTTCACGACCATCCATCACTGGTAGATTCAAATCCAGCAAAATTACGTCGGGACGGGGTGCTTTAGTATAAGGGGACTCTCGACGTAGAAATGCCATAGCGTCCTTACCATTGGTAAAAGTCTGGATATTGTTGCGAGTATTGCTATTTTTTAAAGTAGCTTTGGTCAAGTCTACGTCACGATGATTGTCTTCCACTAGCAATATTTCAATCCGCTGAATAGTATTTCTATAGTTCATAATTCCTGATTTTTTTATGTTGAGATTAAAACAATCAATTTGTAAAGAGTTTATAGTGGCTTTTTTTGGAATACATATAATTTTCGATTAATTGGGGCGTTGTCAGGTATAATCGATAATACTTATCTCCCTCGAAATTACCGATTAATAATTACCAAAATTAACAATTATTTATTTTTGGGTTAGTTGTTAATATTAGATATATATGATTATTGTTTCATAGTTTTAATGATATAATTATCAATTTAATAATAAATTAATTATTACAGCTTTTTTAAATTAAATTAGGTACAAATTCCTAATTTGTATAGAATAGGGAATAGGGAATAGGGAATAGGGAATAAGGAATAAGGAACAGAACAAAAAAACTGTGTGCCTCATAGTTATGAAAAACGATGTAGTACAAAAAAAGCTTAGTTAACTAAACTATTAAAATGCTCTAACATGAAATAAAATGTCGATAGCAAATGATAAATATTGATAGGAATAATTTTGGTAATTAACCGTTTTTAATTACCGATCACGTATAGTTTTTATACGTGATAATTATGAGTTAAGCAATTAGCATTTAACCAGATAGTTCTCATCCTCCCCTCCGAATTTTGGGCAAGTATTAAAACTATCTATTGAATTTGGGGAATAATCTATCCATCAGTACCTATAAATGTACAAAAATTATGATGAAATTATAGATAGTATTTTTACGGATTTTTTTTTAGCTGTGCCAGAAGCGTCTAAGATGCTATTTAACCTCGAAGCCCCTTTTCAACCAACAGGGGACCAACCCCAAGCTATTTCCCAACTCACCACTTACCTCAAGGCTGGCAACCGTATCCAAACTCTACTGGGTGCTACGGGGACAGGTAAGACTTTCTCCGTGGCATCGGTAATTGAAAAAGTTGGCAAACCTACCCTATTACTTGCCCACAACAAAACCTTGGCTGCGCAGTTATGTAACGAATTGCGGGGGTTTTTTCCCCATAACGCGGTGGAGTATTTCATTTCCTACTATGATTACTACCAGCCGGAAGCTTATATCCCGGTCACTGACACCTACATCGAGAAAACCGCGTCAATTAATGATGAAATTGATATGCTGAGGCACTCAGCTACGCGATCGCTTTTTGAACGGCGGGATGTCATAGTGGTGGCTTCCATTAGCTGTATCTATGGCTTGGGTATCCCCTCAGAATACTTAAAAGCCTCGATTCCTCTGCGGGTAAATACCGAAGTTGACCAACGCCAACTCTTACGGGATTTAGTCTCAGTACAGTATTCCCGGAATGATTTAGAATTGGGACGCGGACGGTTCCGGGTGAAGGGGGATGTGTTAGAAATTGGCCCGGCTTATGAAGACCGAATTATTCGGGTAGAATTCTTCGGAGATGAAATTGATGCTATTCACTACGTTGACCCAGTGACGGGTGGAATTTTCCAAAGTGTAGAGGGAGTAAATATTTACCCTGCTCGTCACTTTGTTACTCCCGATGAACGGTTGGAAGAAGCTTGTAATGCTATTAAGGCAGAACTTGAGGAACGTTTGGCTCAATTGGAGCAAGCTGGGAACTTGTTAGAAGCCCAACGGTTGGAACAGCGTACCCGCTATGATTTGGAAATGTTGCTCGAAATTGGTTACTGCAATGGTGTGGAAAACTATTCTCGTCACTTGGCTGGACGCAAGCTTGGGGAACCACCAGAGTGTTTGATTGATTATTTTCCCGAAGATTGGCTTTTGGTAGTGGATGAATCCCATGTTACGGTGCCGCAAATTCGGGGAATGTACAATGGCGATCGCGCTCGAAAGCAAGTGTTGATTGACCATGGCTTTCGCTTACCCAGTGCAGCAGATAATCGACCCCTGAAGGCAGAGGAATTCTGGGCAAAGGTGAATCAGTGTATTTTTGTCTCTGCTACTCCTGGGGATTGGGAGATGGAAGAATCTCAAGGGCGAGTCGTGGAACAGATCATTCGTCCTACCGGAGTGCTTGATCCAGAAATCTTTGTCCGTCCTACAGCAGGTCAAGTAGATGATTTGTTGGCTGAGATTAAGCAGCGGGTGGATTGTCAGGAAAGGGTGCTGGTAACAACCTTAACCAAGCGCATGGCTGAGGATTTGACAGACTATCTGCAACAACGGGATATTCGGATCAGCTACTTACACTCGGATATTAACTCTATTGAACGGATTGAAATCTTGCAGGCGTTGCGCCAGGGTGAATTTGATGTATTGGTTGGGGTTAACTTGTTGCGAGAAGGGTTGGATTTGCCAGAAGTCTCTCTGGTAGCAATTTTGGATGCGGATAAGGAAGGGTTCCTCAGGGCAGAGCGATCGCTTATTCAAACTATAGGCAGAGCAGCACGTCATGTCCGAGGGCAAGCCATTATGTATGCTGATACC
>NZ_JAAHIE010000570.1:0-4334 GCF_010671945.1 Moorena sp. SIO4E2 | reverse complement strand
TCCTAAATTTATAGTTATGAAAGACTATAAATTTAGGATATATACCTAACTCAATGGTTTACTCTAGTTGCTTTCCCTGAAATCTTGCACCACTGTCACTAGCCGTAGCTTCGGCAATATAGCGCTACGCGCAAGCTCCGCGAACAGCCGTCAGTGATCAGCCGTCAGCTTATTTTATTCAAAAGCAGCTCAAGTATTTTGCGCTATGGGCATAAACTTTTCCCGTAGTCTGGCCACATGCCTTGGCCAAAGGCCACGCTACGCGAATGGCTGATAGCTGATAGCTGATAGCTAATAGCTGAAGGGTATATTAAGTTATCCCTAGCTTAATCTTAGAGTGGAATAATTGCCCACCCTAACTATTTAGGTGCAATAATATTTCAGTGCTATTTTGATTATGAGCAATACAATAATCCTTTGACAGTACCCTTTGGGGTACTTTTATCGAACGAATTTGTGATTAGATTTGATATAATTAAAGGTTAGGCCAGATGTGTTGAACAGGCAAAAGGGAATAGGACAGAAGTAGTTTTCGAGATGTAACGGTTTGTGTCTAGGTTAAGTATAATCCCGAATCGTGATTATTTACTAATGACTCATTAATACAGCGTTGCTTAATAATGGAATGATTTTAAGAGTGAGGTCGAATGGGCATCTTGCGTGAAACTGGCATCTTGCCAGTTTCATGCTTATTTTCGAGCGGGCAGGATGCCCACTCTACTCCTATTCAAAAAAAGATTCAGCAACGTCACTCATACTAAACAAATGGTTACTTTTTTATTCAAAAGCTGTATGAAAGCGATCGCACCATTACAAACTGCCGCGATCGCTTTCTTATTTGTCATATATTCATATTAGACTATGGATGACGTTTGTTCTTAATATATTTCCCTTAAAAATCTGTTTTATAAACTACTGGTAGGTCGATTTTTATAAATGGATAATCACCAAAGTAGGGTAAAGATTCCAAAAGAGTAAGATCAAGGACTGCGATTGTCTTCAGTATCAGCGAGCTGATCACGTTCCTCTGTAACTGCCCCAGACTCAGAGGTCGGTGGCTGAATTTTTTCTTCCAGTGGACTAGAAGTTAACTGGGGCAAAAGCATCAACATGACAATACCAATAGTCAGAATAAATTCCACAAGTTTCGTTCCTAATTGCACAGCGAAAATTAGGCGTTGAGAGTTATCTGCTATCGATATACTCGAACTCAGGAATTGCTGCAGTAAATTTTGAGGCGGTCTGGCAGGGTCAGAGTGCATGAGAGCAAGAGCAAGAGTAACTATTTGATCAACCTTTTCCTTGGGAAACAAAACCTCAACAGTTATCTCAGTTAATTCAAACCACAAAATCCTTTTGTGCTCTACGCAATAAATGATCAAATCTCCCGTAGACAGCTGGAAATGATAGCAGTTAGGTCTATGGAAATTGGGTACTGGCCTCTCTCCTACTATGTTTTCGCCCTTGCGCAACCTATCTAAAAAGTTTCGATAGGCGGTGTAGGACTGAGGAGGTAAATGACTTCTGACGCAGCGGACTTGTTCTGTTTCTATGACGGCAATCTTCATTCTGAGCTCCTTCAGAAGGAGTCCCCAATGGTCGGCTGTCTTGAGGAGAAGACTGATTCCTTAACAACTCTTCAGAGTCCAACGCCTTATCCTCAGCTTCCTGCAACAATTGTGATGCGGTTGAATCCAAAAGCCGAAGATAGTACTGCAACTGGGCGTATTCAGGCATTGAAATGACAGCCGCATACTGTTCACCATCTTTGGTGATAATATGGGGCTGACCCTGGCTAGCTGACTCAAGGCAGCTGTCCAGCGTCTGAAGTAATTGAGAAGTATTAACTTCTACTTCTAGACGAGAGCCTCTCATGAGGTACTCCATTTCAAGTGCCGAATACACCAAGCGCTAGCCACCAAACGGATTTCTTTCTGCCGCTACTCCCTTAAAGGTATTAAATTTTCGATTTTTGTGGTGTCTGGTAACGCGCTGAGGCAAGTAATTCTGGCGGGTTTTCAAGGTGCGGGAGAAAGAAACCACATACAATATAGCAAATTTTCGAGGGGTGGTGAAAGAGTTGGCACGAAGACGAGGCGAAGGCAACTAAGACACTTTTAATTTTATCTACCCACCGCACCAACCGCACCACAACAACCGCACCAACTTTTCCAATAAGTTGGCAATTTAGTGGAGAGAGGTGGTTTGCCTCGGGTGGTTTGCCTGTCAGCAGTCGGCCACGATTAACAATTCGTGGACGCCGCCATTCCGGAATTTGACGACACTTTGTAAATTTACCAGACAGGATTCCGCTTCGCGATTCGGTGCGGAATTAAATTTACCAGACAGCAGGATTCCGCTTCGCGATTGGGGAAATTATGAAATAAATAAAGATTTTTTGATTCCGCTTCGCGATTCCTGGACTTTTGGATTCGGGGGACTTTTCGATTCCTGGACGTATATTTTTTCGTGACGTATATTTTTCGATTTAATTTTTCGTGACGTATATTTTTCGATTAATTTTCTAATTGATTAATTTTCTATTATATATTTTAGATTTATATATTTTGCGACACCCACAAATTTAATTAAGGAAGAGGGTTGGGGTGTGGGTGGGAGAAGAACCACATACAACAGAATAGCATAAATTTAAACAAGTGCAAATTTAAGTAGAAGGCTTGAAAGAGTTGGCACGAACGAACTTTTCCGCAACTTCTTGCACTTCCGGGTTTTCCGATACCTGGCACAGGCTCTCCAGAAAACTAATCTGCCCAGGTGACGACTTCTTCTTACTGTGCTTACCCTTGATTTTCATTCCAGCTAATAATTTGTTTAAGAAGGATCATGCGATCGCGAAGCGTGACCGACGGTCAATCGCTTTTAGCGGAAGCGAAGCTTCATCGCGAAGCGTGGCCAAAAGGCCAATCCCATAACTCCAGCTACGCAACATTTACAAAAGCGATCGCGTAGCGTGACCTACGGTCAATCCCATAACTCCAGCAACTATCATCCCTGCTTCACTTAAGGTGCGGTCGGAGCTAATCCTGAATCACTTAACAAAAATTTAAATGTCATGGTTTTCCCATGACCATAAGCTATTCCCATAGGGTGCGCGTAGCGCATTAGCTGATAGCTTACCCCTTGAATTATTCTTAATATTTCTAGACAAATGATTTTAGCTGTAATCAAGTCCCGTCGGACATTGATAACCTTAACAGTTACAGTTGCCATTGTATTGATTTCACTCAAGGCAGCAAGTGCAATACCATTGTTTGGTGCCGGTGCTTCATTTCCCCAACCCCTTTACCAGCGTTACTTTTCCCAATACCAACAAGAAACCAGCGTTAATGTAAATTACAGTACCATTGGCAGTGGTACTGGTATTGAGGAATTCATTAACGAGTCTGTTGATTTCGCTGGCACTGATATGCCCCCAACCGATGAGGAAAAAAGTCAGATGAAACGGGGCTTGCAAATGGTGCCAACAGCGGGGGGAGCTGTGTCAGTCATTTACAATCTCCAAGGTGTAGTGACTTCTGTCAGACTATCTCGCGATACTTTAGGGAAAATCTTTACTGGTCAAATTGGTAATTGGAAGCAAGTTAACACTTACCTGCCCAGAAGAGACATCAAAGTTGTTGTGCGCTCAGATAGTAGCGGTACCAGTTTCATATTCACCAAGTACTTGAGTGCGATTACCCATGGTCTGATCAAACCTAGCCCAACACCAGATTGGGGCTTCAAGGTCTTCTCAAGCCGTCCTCAAAATGGTGGAGTAGCTGGGGAAGTGCGGCGGATTGACGGTGCCATTGGCTATGTAGAGGCTAATTATGCTGTAGAAAACAACTTCCCTAGCGCTAGGATTGAAAATCAAGAGGGTCGCTATATCAAGCCTAGCCTTGACCAAGCCAGTAAAGGGCTGGTCAATGTGGAGTTTAACCAGGACTTCACCCTCAAACTTAACGATCCAGCCGATGGTTATCCAATTGTGGGTCTAACTTGGCTGCTACTGTACCAGAAGTACCCCAATCAGGCCAAAGCCCAGGGGATAAAAGATATGGTTAATTGGATTCTCACTAAAGGTCAGGACCTCAACGGGGAACTAGGGTACACCAGGATTCCAGAGGATATTGCTCGCCAAGCCATTCAAGCAGTGAATCAAAACATCACCGTTGGTTCATAGTAGTGGAGTAGGGTGGGTTATTGTAACGGGCAAGATGCCCGTTCCACCAAGATGCCCGTTCCACCAAGATGCCCGTTCCACCAAGATGCCCGTTCCACCAAGATGCCCGTTCCACCAAGATGCCCGTTCCACCAAGATGCCCGTTCCACCA
>NZ_JAAHIE010000057.1:0-23985 GCF_010671945.1 Moorena sp. SIO4E2 | reverse complement strand
TGCCGATAAAACGATTAAAATTTGGGATATCAACACTGGGGAAGAGCTCGACACTCTCAAAGGTCATGAGAGCTTTGTGAATTCTCTAGCCATAAGTCCGGATGGACAACGATTGTTTAGTGCTAGTGCTGACAATACTATCAAAGTCTGGAATCTAGATACTGGGGAAGAAGTCAACAGTCTAAATGATCATACCAATTATGTGGAAGAATTAGCTATCGGTGCTAAGTGTAAGAAGTTGTTCAGTGGAAGTGCAGATAAAACCATAAAAGTGTGGGATTTTGCTAATGAAAAACTAATCTATACCCTAAATGGTTTTCCAAATCCAATTGAATATTTTGCGATTAGTCCTGATTGCCAGACAATTGCTACTAGTGGTGGTAAAAAGATAATCAAACTCTGGCAGGTGCCACAGTTAAGTAATTAGTTTGTAAGTAATTAGTGTTCGTGAGCTATTGGTTAGCAATTTCGATTTGCTGATGTTTAGAGGTAAAGTTAGTTAAATGCTGATGAATGTAATTAATGATTACAAATAACATTTCAATAGTAACAGACGAATAGTAACAGACCAATGGATAACTCTCCTGTGACATCTTTTCCTGAAACTCCTTTGGCGCAAGCCATGATACAGCGGTGCATCCAACTAGCACGGCAAGCCCTGGGACGTACTACACCCAACCCTTTAGTGGGTTGTGTAATTGTCCGGAATGGGGAAATTGTCGGGGAAGGGTTTCATCCCGCTGCTGGTCAACCCCACGCGGAAGTGTTTGCCCTCTCAGAGGCTGGGGAAAATGCTCAGGGAGCAACGGTTTACGTGAATCTGGAACCCTGCAATCACTATGGTAGAACCCCTCCTTGTACAGAAGCGTTAATTAAGGCTGGAGTCGCTAAAGTAGTGGTGGGGATGGTGGACCCTGATCCACGGGTATCTGGAAAAGGTATTGAACGGTTAAGGGCGGCTGGGATTGAAGTGGTGGTAGGTGTGGAAGAGAGTGCTTGCCGTCAGCTCAATGAAGGCTTTATTCATCGCATTCTTTACCAGCGTCCATTGGGAATTCTCAAGTATGCCATGACTTTAGATGGCAAAATTGCTGCTACTAGTGGTCACAGCAAATGGATTACAGGGGAAAAGTCCCGCAGTTGGGTGCATCAACTACGATCAGCTTGCGATGCAGTGATTGTGGGCGGTAATACGGTGCGTCAGGATAACCCCAATTTGACTAGTCACAATCCAAACGCACCGAATCCCCTACGGGTGATCATGAGTCGCACCCTCGACTTACCCAGAGATGCTCGTGTTTGGCAAACGGATGATGTGCCTACGTTGGTGTTTACAGAGGTCGGAACTGAGGGTGATTTATATCAACATCTGGTCAACCAGGGTGTAGAGGTGGTGGTATTGAATCCCCTGACTCCTTCTCAAGTAATGGCATATTTATATGACAGGCAGCTTTCGAGGGTGTTATGGGAATGTGGTGGTATCTTAGCTGCAAATGCGATCGCAGATGGTGCAGTCCAAAAAATCTTAGCCTTTATTGCTCCAAAAATCATCGGTGGTCACGGTGGTCCCTCACCGGTAGGAGATTTGGGCTTGACACTCATGACTGATGCTCTAACCTTAGAACGAGTCAGTTGGCGTCAGCTAGGATCGGATTATGTTGTCGAAGGTTATATACCTAATAGGGAGTAGGGAGTAGAGTCGGGAGTCGGGAGTCGGGAGTCGGGAGTCGGGGTAAGAAAATTTACTTTACCTTATTCAAGGCTATTTAGTGCTGGGCGCAAGGCTATATTTATAAAAAATATATCTATAAAATTTGAGATAAAAACTGCTTAGTACGTTCATGTTGAGGATTGTTGAAAAATTCCTGGGGTGTACTTTCTTCCACCAACTTCCCATCAGCCATTAGGACCACTCGGTCTGCGACTTCTCTAGCAAAACCTACTTCGTGGGTAACGCAAACCATAGTCATCCCAGAATCAGCAAGCGATCGCATGGTATCGAGTACCTCTCGCACCATCTCCGGGTCTAGAGCTGAGGTAGGCTCATCAAATAACATGATTTTAGGCTGCATTGCCAAAGCACGGGCAATAGCTACCCGTTGCTGTTGTCCCCCTGACAGTTGACCGGGATACTTCTTAGCTTGTTCGAGAATACCGACTTTCTCTAACAGCTGCATGGCAATTTCTTCAGCTTTTGCCTTTTTCCAGCGCCGCACCCAAATCGGAGCAAGGGTAACATTTTGCAGCACAGTGAGGTGAGGAAATAAGTTAAATTGTTGGAAAACCATCCCCACTTCTTTGCGAATAGTATCAATGTTTCGCAAGTCATGGGATAGTTCAATGTTATCAATAATAATTTTTCCTTTTTGATAGTCTTCTAGAGCATTAAATGTCCTAATAAAGGTGGATTTACCAGACCCGCTAGGCCCCATGATCACCACTACTTCTTTTTTCTTGACTTCTAGACTGACACCACGCAGAACATGAAATTGATTGCTGGTGTACCACTTATGAACATCTTGAGCGATGATCATGGATTCGGTATCTCCGGAATTGACTGGGTCTTGAGAAGCAGTGATTGGTTGTTGATTTGTCATAATTCTTTTCCCTTGAGTAAGGTTCGATTGGGTTAAAGGTTAAAGGTTAAAGGTTAAAGGTTAGAGATTGTTCGCCTTTGGCCTTAGGTGAAGGGTAGGTTACAGGTTAAAAGTTACAGGTTATCAATTATAAATTATGCTTTCCTTTGTTAAGGCTCTAATCTTTAACCTTCAATCTTCCTTGCTAGTACCTAATCTATCTATGATCTAGATTCAATGGTCTACATTTAATTGTTTTTCGAGGCGTCGGCTGGCTGTGGACATGGCGTAACAAAATAACCAGAATAGGACTCCGTCGAATAGATACACTTCTTGATAGGGGGTTTCAAATTTGGCTTGGGCAAAGATAGAATCACCAATACCAAGCAACTCTACTAGACCTACAACAAATAGGAGAGTTGTGTCTTGAAACAGACTAATAAACTGACCGACAATAGCAGGAATAACAGCTTTGAGTGCCTGAGGTAACACAATCAGCCCTACGGATAGGGGAGTATTTAAACCCAATGCTTTGGCAGCTTCGATTTGACCTGTAGGTATAGATTGCAGTCCTCCTCGTACATTCTCTGCTAAGTAAGCAGCACTAAATAAAGTCAGACCGATTATTGCCCTTAACACCCGGTCTGGTCGCATTCCTTGTGGTAGAAATAGTGGGATAATTACTTGTCCCATGAACAAAATCGCAATCAGAGGTAGTCCTCGGATTAGTTCAATGTAAAGGATAGAGAAGCCGCGCACAACTGGTAAGGTACTTTGTCGTCCTAAGGCTAGTAATACACCTAGGGGAAAACAGATTAAAATACTGACGACTGCGGCTAAGACATTCAGCAGTAAACCACTCCATTGATTAGTGGATACCTGTTTTAGTCCGAGTCCTCCTCCCAGAAGCCACAGGAAGATTAATAAAGCAATAAACCAAGCTAAAGGTAACCAATTCCCCAATTTCGGTTGAGTCTTAGCAACCTGTTGTGCTCCCCAAGCACTAGCTACCAGTAACACTACTATTCCTAAGAGCAATAAGCGATAGGGAATTGCTACTGGAAATAGCACTAAGATAGCACCACTGATCACAAGAGCTATTAACACATTGCGACTAAATAGAGTAGGAACATTTCTTGCTAAAACTCCCCAAGTTATCCCGGAGAGGAATACAATAATCCCCAGAATCAACCATGGACGCCAGTTTTCTGTGGCGGGATAGGTTCCTACAAAAAATAGACGGAAGTTAAGCTTAATAACATCCCACTGGGCTTCAGTCGTTGCCCATGTTATCAAGCCTTTTACGGTTACGAATAGAAAACCGAAAACAGTAACCGTTAGTATGCTATTATACCAAGTACTAAATAAATTTTTCTTTATCCAGGTAACTGGATTAACCTGTAGTTCAGGGGGTGGTGCTAGTTCAGGAGGTTGAGAATTAACAGTAGTCATTATCTAGTTATAAGTCAACAGTTAACCAATTATCTTTCCTGCAATTGAACTGTCCGATTCAATAGGTTCATTACGAAAGAAATGATCAGGTTAATGGTTAGATAGGTCAGGGGTATGATCACCACGATTATTTCGATTTCATGACCCGCTTGGTTGAAGGTGGTTTGAGCAATAGAGTAGATATCTGGATAGCCAATAGCAGATGCTAAACTAGAGTTTTTGGCTAGGTTCATATACTGGCTGTTTAGGGAAGGGATAATTACCCGCAAGGCTTGGGGAAAAATAACTAACCGCATAGCTAAGCCTGACTTCAGTCCCAAAGATCTTGCTGCTTCCCACTGTCCCTTCTGTACTGACTCTATTCCAGCTCGGACAATTTCCGCGATAAACGCACCTGTGTAAAAGACTAGACCAGCTAGTAAGGCACAGAACTCAATAGTTAGCCGGAGTCCGCCTTCAATATTACCTGTGTCGATAACTTCTTGCGGTCTTTGCCAACCAAAACCGATGATGATAATTAAGACAGCAGCAATTGCGATCGCAATTAAAGCAATTAACTGGGGCTGACCGGATTGTGCTTGTTCTACCATCACTTTAGTGCGCCACTGCCAGATGAAAACTGCTGCGATCGCACCGACTAGCAAAACCACCAACCACAGAAACAGCTGGGTGGTGAAGGGGGGCCAAGGAATATAAATTCCCCGCTTGCTCAAAAATATCGACCCAGGTAACTGAATTTTTTCCGACAGTTTTGGCAGTTGGAAGAAAACCCCAAAGTACCAAAATAGCAATTGCAGCAGCAGTGGTGTATTGCGCACCACTTCCACATACACCAGACTCAGCTTACTCACTAGCCAATTGTCAGAAAAACTAGCTATCCCGGCGGTAATACCAACAATAGTTGTCAGGATAATCCCAAACACCATCACCCGCAATGAATTGGCCAGTCCGATCAATAAAGCATAGCTATAGGGGTCAGTGGGTTTGTAGGGAATGGGAGTATCGCCAATACCAAATTTGGCTTGATCTTGGAGAAAATCAAACCCCAATTTAATCGCTTGTTGCTGAATATTTCGGCTTAAGTTGGTGCCTAGCCATGCCACGACCCCAATCACCACCAGCACAAATAGGACTTGTATGGCAATGCGCCAAAATCGGTCATCCCGCCACAAAGGAGGCTTTTGACCTATATTGCTTGTCATTGGTTAGTTGTTTAGGTTGAAGGTTACAGGTTGGTTGGTTGAAGGTTGAAGGTTGGTTGGTTGAAGGTTGAAGGTTGGTTGGTTGAAGGTTGGAGGTTGGTTTAATGTTGGAGGTTGGTTTAATGTTGGAGGTTGGTTGAATGTTGGAGGTTGGTTGAAGGTTGCAGGTTGGTTGAAGGTTGGAGGTTGTAGGTTGGTTAAAGGTTTTAGGTTTTAGGTTACAGATTTTAGGTTTTAGAGGCAGTTTTCAAAGTGTTGGATGCTACTCGAAACCGCTCCCTAGCCCCCCTTTGGGGTTAATTTGGCTCAAAGTCTCCCAGATTTCGGGGATAATCGTGGCTCATGCCAAACATTTGGTACTTCTCAAAGATCCTCTTAGGTTTTAGGTTTACTGTTAACAGCCAACTTTCAACATTCAACCTGCAACCTTGGCCTATTGGCCACGCTACGCGAACAACCAATCAACCTTGGCCTATTGGCCACGCTACGCGAACAACCAACTAACCTTGGCCTATTGGCCACGCTACGCGAACAACCAACTAACCTTGGCCTATTGGCCACGCTACGCGAACAACCAACCAACCTTCAACCAACCAACCTTCAACCTTCAACCTGAAACAGTTAACAATCCCTTAACGGAAGGGTGGAGAATACAAAATACCCCCACGAGTCCAGAGGTCATTCAGACCCCGATTGAGTTTGAACTGAGAATTTTTACCCAAGTTACGGTCATAGACTTCGCCGTAGTTACCCACGTGCTTAATCACTCGCGCTGCAAAATCATTTTCTAAACCGAGACCTTTGCCTAAGTCACCTTCAACACCCACGAAGCGTTTGACAGTCGGGTTAGGACTGTTACTCATTTGTGCCACATTCGCCTTAGTAATCCCTAACTCTTCGGCTTCAATTAAGGCGAAGGTCACCCACTTAACTACATCAAACCAAGCGGAGTCATTATTAACAGTTACTGGTCCCAAGGGTTCCTTGGACATAGTAACATCTAGAAGTATATGATCATCAGGCTTAGGCAGAGTGCTACGTTTGGCCAATAGTTGGGATTTATCAGAAGTCATGCCGTCACAACGTCCTTCGTTATAGGCAGTATAGGCAGGGTCTGCTTTCTGAAATACCACTGGCTCAAATTCGACACCTGCTTCCCGCATCTTGTCGGTTAAATTCAACTCAGTAGTGGTTCCAGTTTCCACACAGACGGATTTTCCTTTAAAATCTTTGAGTGTCTTAATCCCACTGTTTTTGCGCACCATCATGCCCTGACCATCATAAAAGGTAGTAGGGGCAAATTCTAAGTTATTGGTAGAGCTATCTCGGCTAAGAGTCCAAGTGGTATTGCGCGAGAGCATATCCACTTCACCATTCCGGACGGCGGGAAATCGCTCCGTGGAGTCAAGGTTACGGTACTCTACTGCTTTTGGGTCATCAAACAAAGCAGCAGCAACTGCTTTACAGACATCCACATCTAGCCCGGAGTAGTTACCGCTCCCATCCACAAAGCTAAATCCGGGAATGCCACCGTCAACACCACAAATCAGCTTGCCACGGCTCTTAACTATATCTAAGCGGCTTTGTTTAGCGCTTGTCCCACCTCCTTCACAGGCTGTTAAGGGTGCAACTAATACTAGAGTGGCTAGTACCAGAGAACTCCATTTAGGCATAAGTTTTTTCTTGGTCTTGTTTTTTAGATATACAACGGCCTCACGCGATCAGCTGACATGAGCTTCCGCTGCTTAAGCTTGCTTGCATTTTAGATCAAGTTGGTTAGATTACTTATGTAGCTAGATTAGTTATCTAGCAAAGGGAACTGGGAGTAGGGAGTAGGGAGTAGGGAGTAGGGAGTAGGGAACTTCCGATCAAATCAAAAATTATCACAATTCTACACGGATTGCTATCCTATGGCACGGCTGCTAATGGGTAAGTAAAGTAGACTTCGCCGCAGTTTTCGAGAACTTCAGACCAGGGAACTTTAGTTATTGTAGTTACAAACTCTTAATTGTAATTCTTTTTAAGTTTTTTTGAAAAAAAACTAAGGTGGTAATAAGCAGGACAGGCACGTTAAAGAAATAAGTATTTATAGACTACAGGTAGTCCTAAATCACGACCAAACCTCAAGTCTTTAGATGTTCCGGTGCCTGCTCCCGATGCATCTGTGTATTCAGCAACGCCGTCACTGGCATCAGTGTCATTCTTAAGATTTTAATTATAATTTTTGCTGATCTCTTTGTTTATCATTTTTCTAGATAAAATTACTGAAACCTAAAAATTACTTACCGTCATGACAACTCCTCGATTGTATCTGCCGAAACCCCGAGAGGCGGTGGGCAACTATCTCAGAATCATTTCGATCAATGATGTTTACGACATCAAGAATTATCCCTACGTGGAAACAGTGATTAAATCCCTAAAGGAAACATCGGAAGATGCCGTGGTGATTGCCTGCCTCAGCGGAGACTTTCTCTCTCCTTGTTTGATTACCTCACTAGATGGCGGTAAAGCCATGCTGGACGTGCTCAAGGTAGTCAACATTGATTATATTTGCTTTGGCAACCATGAATTCGATGTCAGCCTGGATGTCCTAGGTGAGCGTTTCAAAACCTACGAAGGAAAATGCTTAAATAGCAACATCTTGGACTTGCCAATTGTGGATGCCAGTGGTCAGCCACTACCAAAATATGAAATTGTTGAAGTAGGTTCCCATCGAGTTGCCTTTGCTGGATTTTGCACTAACAATACCGATATTTTCAGACCAGGGACGAACCTAACCATTCAACCCATCTTTGATGCTTTAAAGGAAACCTGGTCTAAGTGTTCCAATGACGCAACTATGCTGATTCCACTGACCCATCAGACCATTGCCGAAGATCGGGAGCTAGCCACGGAGATCCAGCAAGATCACCAACTTAGTGGTAAGGTTCCTGTAATTGTTGGGGGGCACGAGCATGAGATTTATATTGAGAAAATTGAGCGGAGTCTGATTGTTAAGGCTGGTGCTGATGCTACTAATGTGGTGGTTGTTGATGTGTGGTGGGATGCTTCCGAGCAGTGCCATAGTGCTGTTCATCTGTTGCCAGCCAGCCATTTTGATGCCGATCCCAACGCCCAAATGTTTGTAGAAATTACCCAAAATTTTCTAGGTTCGCTGATGGATGTGGAAATTTTTGATGTGAAAGAATCCATGTCCTCTAAACGGACGCGATTCCAACCCGAAAAAGTGGCCTCAACCCTATGTTCTTATATCAAGAAAAGCTTGAATAATGTCGATCTAGTGATGCTCCAGGGAGGATGCGTTCGAGGTAAGCGAGACTATGAAAAAGGAGCAGGATTTACCTATGGGGATTTGTTAGAAGAGCTGCCATTTGACACCGAAATTGCCTTGATTCAGGTGCCTGGGTACGTCTTACAAGAGGCCATTACCGAAACTCGCAGCACCCCCGATCGGGAAGCACCCAATTTTCTCCATGCTGATTTTGATGTAGTAGTTGAAGACTACCCCAGTCTGAAAATTGTTAGCATTAACCACACCCCATTTGACCCCCAAAAAATGTACACCCTCGGTATTTATCAATTCTTGCTGACGGGGCTTAATGAAATCAAACCGTTGCTAGATTATGTTAAAGCAAACGGTGGTGCTCCCCCTTTGGAGCAATGTCTACCTGGCAAAAACCTGATTATGGAAAGCTCCATGAAAGATGCCTGGAGAGTCCTGATTAATTATGAGCAATGGGACGCCGATGGCGATGGGGAAATCACCAGAGAAGAGCTAAAACAGGGTGTCAAAAATGCCTTTGCCTTTCTCGATCAAAATCAGGATGGCTATATTTCCCCGCCAGAACTACGGGCAGCATTGGCAGAACGGACAGGCCGCACCCAGAAAGGATTAATCAGCCTGATGTTTGAGGTATTGGATGTCGATAAAGATGGTATGGTGTCGATGGATGAGCTGGCATCGTTAGCAATGTAAGGAGAATACAATGGTTAATTCCCAAGCCCGTCCCATGATTATCGATACTGATGGGGGTGTTGATGATGCCCTCGCGATTATCATGGCCCTGAATTGTGAACAAATTGAGCTCAAATCAGTCACCGTGTTAGCTGGCAATATTGATGTTCATCAAGCTGCCAATAATGTGTTGCGGGTGATTGACATTGTCCAACCAAACCAGCCTCCCCTGGTGGCAAAAGGCTGTGAAAAACCTCTGGTACGTCCTCCCTTCAATGCTGCAGGCATTCATGGCTCCGATGGACTGGGAGAACTGGATCAGTTCAAAAATGCTGATGGCAGCCCTTGCTATCCCCAACTTACCATGGAGCCTTCTTCAGAAGATGCTGTTGATGTATTGCTGAAAGCCGCCCAGGAATATGGCAGCGACTTGACCATTGTGGCTCTAGGACCATTGACCAATATTGCAACAGCTCTGCAGCGCGATCGCACCACCCTGCAAAAGGTAGGCCGCATCGTGATCATGGGTGGAGCGGTGAAGGTTCCGGGCAACATTTCAGCTGCTGCCGAGTTTAACTTCTTTGTGGATCCTGATGCAGCCCAAATGGTAATGGAATCGGGCATTCCCCTGACCCTGGTGGGTTTGGATGTGGCTATGAAGGCACCCCTTCCCCGAAAAGATGTAGAGAATTACGCTCAGAAACATCCGTGGCCTTTCGGCCACGCTACGCGAACAGCCGTGGCTCAGTTCATTGCCGATTGCACGGGCATTTATATGGCATTCTATCGAGACAACGAAGGTTTCCACGGCTGCTACCTGCATGACCCATTAGCTGTGGGTGTTGCCATTGATCCGAGCCTGGTTTCTACAGAATCGGTCTATATGGTGGTAGAAACTGAAGGAAAATTTACCTCTGGTATGTCCCTGGCCGATCTGCGCGATCGTCGGGATGAAGCCACCTATCCTCCCAATGTAGAAGCCTGTTTGGATGTTGATACTGATCGTTTTCTAAAACTATTTTATGAACTGATTTAGAGCAATTCAGTCCTGAGCACAAACCACATCCTTAAGGTTTTAGCCCTGTTCAAGAAATAGCCGCACAGGAGTCGATCTCACCCAAGAAAAGCATCAATTTACCATGTCTCAAACATCTGAAATTTCTCAAGATAAACCTCAACCTTTGCCCCTCCATGAGTTGTTATCTCGTTTATTGAAGTCAGAGAAAACCTCTCATCGGCATCCCTTGCCCATCATGGGAACTCTGCAAGACCTCAACCAAGCCTGGGAGCGGCGTCCGCTGTTAGATTTTATCAATGCTAGTTTACGGGGTATTGGTCAGGTCGGGTTTGCCAATAATCCTATCACTGGACTACTCATTACTCTTGCGGTTTTTCTTCAGTCGCCCTGGGTAGCCTTGATGCTAGTTGTCGGAGTTGTTGTGGCAACCTGGACGGCCTATTTGATGGGTCTTGATCGCGCCAGTATTCGCAATGGGATTTTTGGCTTAAACGGAGCCTTAGTGGGGCTGGCTTTAGGAACGTTTGGCACTTGGGGCAATGGTACTGGAAACTTGCTTTGGGTACTGGCGGTTATCATTTGTGCAGCCCTGAGCACAGTATTGATGCAGTATATCGGGCTATGGATGGCCGTTTATTTAGGGCTGCCCTCTATGGGAGTGCCATTTCACATCGTCACGTACAGCTTTCTGGTAATTGCCCTCTACGTTCCGCAACCCTTCTTTGAATTAGGGGCACCACCGCCCTTCCCTAACCCAGCTGAATCCCTAGATGGGGTAAGCATTTTATCCGGCCTAATCACCGGAATTGGTCAAATCTTTTTTTCAGGCAGCTTAGTATCTGCCTTGTTAATTATCATTGCCTTGGCCTTGTGTAGCCCCATGGGAGCCCTGATTGCGGTTTTAGGGTCGGTTATTGGTTTGGTCACTGGCATGGTACTGGGGGTAAATCTCAATGTGCTGTACGCTGGACTGTGGGGATACAACTCAGCATTAACGGCAATTGCTATTGGCGGCATTTTCTATACCCCTAATCGACGAAGCCTTTTGTTTGCAAGTGGTGGAGCCTTTGGGGCAGCCCTGATTGCCTGGCTGCTGAGTCTGGTAATGACACCCTTGAAACTGCCAATTTTGGCTCTTTCCTTTCATCTGGGTACTTATGCCTGCTTCGTAATCTTACAGCGATCGCTTTCTTCCTTGGTGCCTGTTGCACCCTACTCCATTGCTAGCCCCGAAGAACATCGATTCCGCTACCTCACAGCCAAGGAAGTGATTTCGGCCTTCCGTCGGCAGTTGCAGGGAGCCATGCTTGGGCAGCATCACAAGGTATTATTTGATAAAGCACCCCAAGAGCTCAAAGGTGACCTGCGTTACATCTTTGATGCTATCGACCGGGATCAAAGCGGTAGCTTGTCTTTGGAAGAACTTAGCTATCACTTCCAGCAGGCGGGGCATAGCATCAGTGACGATGAACTCAACTTTGTCTTTTCCAGCATGGATGTGGATAACAGCGGAGAAATAGGCTTCGAGGAATTTGGGGAATTGCTGCTGCGCCACCGTCGTCTGATGTCGAGACTTAATGAGTTTGCCACATACTTTATTCCCATTGATAAAAATAAGAATGGAGTGGTTGAGCTAGACGAAATGAATGTCGTGTTAGCCAGTGTGGATCAGCCTCCCCTTTCAGAGGATGAAGTGACCTTTTTGCAACAGCGAATTGGAGGCAAAGAGCTTAACTGGGAAGGATTTCTCGAATTGTTGCTAGTGATTTAGATCAATTGATTATGTCTAGTTTCTAGCTACTATGATTCTAGCTACTATGGTCACCCCGCCAGAATTATGATAAATAGGCACTAGTAAAGTGTTGATAGTTTCTCAACTCCTACCCTGGCGATCAAATAGTACTCGGGGTTTCAGCAAAATCTTAAACAACAGTAAAAGCGATCGCATTTCTGATGGACTTTCCCGTCGCTGCCATCGACCCGGACGGCAAAAGAGCATCTCTACCAAAGTGCGATGCTCTTGGAGAGTTAATGGGTCAAACATAATCCGTAGAGTAGCTTCCTCACCACTGTTGTCAATTTCAGTAACTACTCCTGACAACTTTAGCTTTTCCTCGATCATCTCTAGTGTCACTGGCAACGGTTCAGTGGCAGTGTTTCCGGTATCGAATCGTAAATCAGCCACCTCGGTCAAAGCCACTTGAGCACCAATTTCTGAAATCTTGGTGGTCATACCCCAGACGGTCTGATTTCCGATCTCAAGCCGCACCACTCGGCGCAACTTGAACCACTGGTAAAGGTCAGGATTGGGGACATCCAGTACAATCAATAAAGCAATACCCAACATGATCAGGTTATAGATACTCCAAATCCAACCTAGACTCAGACCTTGAATCATCTGAGCGTCAGTAGCTGATATCCCACTCCCCCAATACATCATAGAAGTACTCAAATTTTGCCATAGGCTCACTGCTGTAGCGATAAATAGGATAATCAAAGGTAATCCCAACTTGGAGTTAAACACAAAGCGATCGCGTTTTACCCCTTTGGGTGTTACCTTAAATCCTTTACCAAAAGGATTGAGCATAACTTTTATCACTGTCAAGCTCAGAGGAATACACCAAGGCAATGAGTAAATATCCGAGAACAACCCTGACCGGGAACGGAGGTTTAACCAGGAAAAAACCGTGAGCTGTATCAGATAATAAGGTAGCAAGAAATACAACAATTCAGCAGCCGTTGCTTGTAAGGGAATCACCCCTAGAAAGGAATAAGCTAGAGGCATTAACAGGAATCCGAAGCGAGATAAACCGGTAAACCAATGTAGTAATCCGTCTAAATGCGCCAGTCTTTGGATCGGTTTTAACCCCGGAATAGTTAGAGGGTTGGCATCAATAAAAAATGCCTGTAATGTTCCTTGAGCCCACCGCAATCGTTGAGCTACATGGGCAGCAATATTTTCTGCAGCTAAACCAGCACTAAGTTTTTCATCTAAATAAATAACCTGGTAACCCATTGCTGCTATCCGAATACCAGTAAAGTAATCTTCAGTCAAAGAATCGGTTACAAAACCACCAGCCGCTTCTATAATATCACGTTTCACAACAAAGGAAGTTCCGGCACAAACCACACCGCCAGCACCATCCCTGATGGGCTGAAGTTGACGATAAAATACCTCTTCTTCTGGTAGTAGCACATCTTCTAAACCTAAATTGTAGGCAATCGGGTCAGGGTTATAAAAGCTTTGAGGAGTTTGGACTAATCCCACATTACTTTTTTTAAAAAAGCCTACGGTGCGAGTCAGAAAATTTTTATTCGGAACAAAATCCGCATCGAAGAATACAATTAAATCCCCTGAGGTTTTTGAAATAGCATGGTTTAAGTTTCCGGCTTTGGCATAGGAATTATCTGGACGAGTGATATAGTGACACCCCAATTCAGCAGCTAGCTCTTTGACATTTTGACGTTTGGTATCATCTAGTAAATAAACCTTTTTGTTGTCATAATCTATCCCTTGACAACCCATAATTGTTCGCTTTAGGATAAAACAGGGTTCATTATAGGTTGGGATTAAGATATCCACAGAAGGATTAAACCTTCCTGAAATAACATCTAATGATAACTGGGAAGCCTGAGCGCTACGGTTTTTGACCCTTAACATTAAAAATAGCTGGATAATACTGCTGGTTAGCAACAACATTTCCAGGAAAAATAATCCTAGGCTAAAGAAACCATTAAGGGGATCCACTAAATTCAGGGTAGAGAAGATTCGCCAGAGCAGATATCGTGCCAATAGTGCTAGCAAAATCCCCACCACTAGATTTCTAGACCAAGTGCGAGGACGGGGAGAGATTTTCGTGACCCCCAGGACAACAACCATTAAAATAATCGTTGGTAGCAATAAGTAGTGCTGCTGAGTCACCATTGGTGCTTCCAGCCACATCGGTGGGTTTCTTTGCCAGACATGCAGCTGAGCAAATAGCTGGGTAATCTGCCCCTGACCAGTCAACCAAGCTAAAGCGATCGCACTAAAACTAGTAACTAGAATCAGCATCACGACCGTTGCGGCTCGTAACCTAAAAACTTGTTTGTTAGAAGAACACCTAGAGTTTGGGTAGCTCACTTTGGGAACTGTCATGTCTAAAAACAGGTATAGCGCTGTGGGCAGGGAATAGGGAATAGGACATTAAAAAGTGTGGTATTATAAAGGTTATAGCAATTATTTGCCCCTTGAATTTTACAACACTATTACAGCCATTACTGTCTCATAACTTGTTATTTTAAACTCAACCAAACTAATAAAATAGTATGTGACTAATCTAGATGATATTGATAATAGATTAATAGAACCTGAGCCAAATATTAAAATTTACTTAACTTACCAATTTTGGGATATATTAATGGATAAAATTTTTAATGAGCTAGAGTTTAGAATTACTCAGTAAATTTCTTAACCAAAACTCAGACTACTGCCACCGAAGACTAGACATAATAGCAAATAGAGTAATGTTTCCACGAGATAGATAATCTGATGAAACTTCACTATTTAGCGATCTTTGGTGCCTAAGCATTCAGCCGTCAGCCGTCAGCCGTCAGCTAAAGGCTCACGCTACTTGAGGTGCTTTTTGGCAAAGGCTTTGGCCTTGGCCTTTCGGCCACGCGTGCGCGTTTGGCCACGCTGTGCGAACGACCCTGGGACTTCACTCAGCATTATTCCAATGCTTACTTGTTGTCTTGATCCCAAGCGCGAGTGGGGGAAACCATGGCAGACCGCGAGTGGGGGGAACCCCCTTTGGCGGCACTGCCTCCCCAAGACCGTAATGGTGCGCTTACAGTCGTCGAATTAAATTCGCCACGGGTCGCACCTCTGCATCGCTTATTCAAAAGCTGAGAGCTGATAGCTGATAGCTGATAGCTGAATACTTACTTTGGTGCTACTGCCTTTTTAAGCGTAGGTTGTGTAGCAGGAGTACCTGGGAATCAGAGTACTGTTCAGGCAAAACCCTCTACCTCTACGTCTAGGACAACCAAGATTGATGTGTCCACTGTTCCAGCTGCTGAACCAGCTAGAACAGTGGCACAGGCAACAAGTAGATCAGGAAATTTTGTAACAGCAGCCCATTCTACTCAAGGCATGGTAAGTTTAATCACAGACAATGGACAACGTTACCTGAAGTTTGACGAAACCTTTAAGACCGACAACGGATCCGATTTAATGGTGCTCTTGCATCGCCAAACTGTCCCCAAATCCTACAGTAAGGAAAATTATCTACTGGGGAGGTTGAGAGAAAAGAATACCCCGTCCTCTTAGAGGTTGTCTGAGAAGTCTCATTTGCTACATCCAAGCCCCCGTTGGTCCCCCAATTTTGGGGGACTTCTACCAGCAAATTGATTCTTGTTCCCCCCAGAATTGGGGGGCTAGGGGGGCAAAATTCAGTATCAAAAAACTTGGGAGATATCCTCTTAGGTCGGGGATGAATTTTCGACAATGTTAATATAGGAGATAAGGATCTAAAAAAACTGGGTATTGACCCTACTCAGCTACCTCCGGTTCGGGGGAAAGTTACGCCCTAGGAGATAACAGCCAATTAGGTTGTGCCTGGGAATCCCCATTCCTGCGACGGATGGGGAAGTTCAAGAAAGTCTTGGTCGTCTTCAGCAGGTCAGTGGCACTCAACGGTACCGTATCCCTGCTGATGTTAATCCAGAAGACTTTAGCTTCATCCGCTCTTATGCCCCACGTCCGCACTGAAAGTCGGCGTGGGATGAATGGCGGACAGAAACTATAATTTCGTTCCCATTGTCTATAATAAAAGTAGTAGGGTAATCAAAATTAAGAGCTAACCGCCACCTACGTTCCTAAAGATAGAACTTTTTTGTATTGTTCCGGTGGGTCGGGGCATCCCGGAGACGAAACCTTAGAATAGGGTTTGAAGTTACCGTAAGATAAGGTCGCCTTTTTGGGTTGTAGGTTATGCAGAAAAGGTTTAAAACTATTGTTATAAAGGCGACCTTATCTAAGGTTTCGTCTCTTGCCTTAATCATAAAGTTTTAACTCTTTACCCATAGCCGACTAACCATAAAGGCTGCCCTATTTTTGCGGTAACTTCTGACCGTGTCGTTAATAAAGCTTGCTGAGTATCCTAACCGTTGGGTGGAGTTGGCAAGAAGCCCACACTTAACTCAAAGAGTCAGTGTGGGAGTATGTCACCTCTTTAGTCATATGGTGCCGTAAATTCAACGTCACCTTGGCCTTTCGGCCACGCTACGCGAATGGCTACGCCACCCTTAGTAATTAGTAGCACTAATTAGTAGCAATTAACGCAAGTTCCTAAGGACTAATGACTAAACAGCCTATAGTATAGGCTGACAAAAAATTCCTTGACTGGAAACGCTAAATAGGTTATGGGATTAATAGTCACAATGATGTTACGCACATCACGAGTGGCTAGATTAAGGATTTGCTGGGCTACCCAATCCGCTGACATGACCCCAATCGGATTGAGATTACTTTTAAATGGTCCAAGGATTAGTTTACGTACTACACAAGGAGCATCTAGACGACGCAGGGTAACTAGGTCTCCTAGGGTACGTTTGCTCAGTTCATACAAAGGACTAAACGCTGGACTAACTTCCGCTTCCGAAGTATTAACCCAAACTTCCTTGCGAGCAATATCTTGGTTCGTCCGAACCGTGGATAAAAACATCTCCAGCAACCGCCAACTTGATAATGTGTTGACCTCGTAGGATTTTGCGATCGCATCGGCTGTCCGTTCTTGATGAACATTGATGCCGTGATTGAGAATTAGAATATCCACATTTTCCAAATGTGGGGCTAGTTCTGACTCTTTACTCACTTGCCAAGTGAAGGTTTTTACTGGCAAGCTTTCACCATTGACACTTAAAGTAACAGTTTGTTCTTGGGAGGTCAGAGCAATCACTTTTGCTCCCCGTTGCTGGAGATGGTACAATAGTGACTGTCCCAGAGTTCCCGATGCTCCCGTCACTGCAATAGTTTTTCCTTGGAGCGATAGTGCTGTCCCCATCAGTTTGTCTACTAAAGTCAATGTGCCGCCATAGTAAGCCTTTTGGTTATCAAAGTGATGTCGCCAATGGTAGCTGCGATTTACCATCCAACGGGAAGGAGGACAGAGGAATGGACCCGGAAGGTGGGTTCCATCAGTCAACTTATCGGCTCCCTTGATGCCATAGCCACGAGCGATCGCACCAAATAGAAATACCATAGTGTACACAGAACCAGCCAAAGCTGCCCAATGCAGATTTGGTGTCCAGGTATAAGCCAACCACCATACCACCAAGCCTAACATTAGCATAACCAACGCTTCTGGCACATCATTACGCCAGTGCGCCTGTCGATAAATGGTATCACTGACAGCAGTTAAATCCTGACGGAAGACCCGATGATGCCACACATGCAAGCGATACAGAGGTGTCCAGTGATGGGACAGGAGGTGATAGAAGTCTCGCACCAGTTCTACCCACAGAATAGAACCCAGTCCCAAAACCCCTATAGCTAGCCAGAAATTTACCATAAACATGATTATGATGCCTAGAGTGAACAGTAATTTGTCGTGTTGGCAAATTGCCCATTCACATCATAATTAGGTAGGTACAAATAAAACTAAGATGTTGAGGGTGAATCATTAACACTCACCCCTCACCCCTCAACTTTCACCCCTCAACTTTCAACCTTCAACCTTCAACCTTCAACCTTCAACCCTCAACCTTCAATTCTCAACCCTCAACCTTCAACCTTCAATTCTCAACCCTCAACCTTAAACCTTAAACCTTCAACCTTCAACCTTCAACCTTCAACATACCATCTTCCATATAAGACACTTGGTCAGCTACATCGATAATACGAGGATCGTGGGTTACCATTAGCACTGTGCAGCCTTTTTCCTTAGCCAGACGACGCAGCAACTCAATCACTGTATGACCACTGTGAGAGTCTAAAGCTGCCGTTGGCTCATCTGCCATAATTAGGGGTGGCTCTTTAGCTAAAGCCCGCGCGATCGCTACCCGTTGCTTCTGTCCCCCTGACAAGTCACTTGGTCTAAGATGTCCTTTCCCCTCTAAACCAACCTGCTCTAATAACGTTTTTGCCTGCTGTCGAGCATTTACCCCCCGAATTCCCTTAATGTTTAGCACAACTTCCACATTCTCTGCTGCTGTCAGAGCTGGAAATAGGTTGAAGTGTTGGAAAATAAAGCCAATGTGTTCTCGTCGAAACTCTGCCAGCTTAGTTCTAGACATACCGGTAATTTCTTGACCCAGTAAATAGACTTTTCCCAAGGTCGGGGTCAGTAATCCGGCCAAGATTGACAAAAGGGTAGTCTTGCCAGAGCCAGACGGTCCCATTAAAAGTTGGATATCACCACGTTTGACTTCCCAGTCAATTCCTTTGAGGACTTGAACACGGTTTTGTCCTGACTGGAAGTCCATCTGCACCCCTTTAGCAAGAATGGAGCGTATACCATACTTAGGTAAATCTATAACTTTAGATACTTTAGAGCCGCCCTTAATCAGTTTTTTGGGAAACACCATATATTAAACTTTAGCAGCACCAGTTGACTAGACTCTTAGGTCGTACTGCTGGAAATTGACGACTCCCCATCGCTAAAGCTAGGGGATTCTGGCAGGTTGATCTGCGCACCCGCGAGCTACACTGAATAGAAACGTTTTGTTTCACATCAGAGGGACTCGCCATAAGTCCTACTGCTAGAGATAAGACTTACTATGCTACATCTTATCTCTAGATGCGTTTTGTCGGATACTTGTTCCGACTGCTTCTACTTCACCCTTATAGTGCTAAGCAACAGTGCTATGCATCGTAGATAGAAGCGTAGGTGGAAGCTACACCCGTGAACTACCAGACCCTGAGCTTAAGCTAAAGCACTGGATTCCGACTTAACAAGGAATTGCCTAAATTTAGTTGCCCAAACCCAGGTCTGATATTCCTGGCATCAGCAGCAGTCCTAGTTTCTAAGACCGATGATTCTGCTTGGTTGGTTTTTTGGCAACAAGGTTTTTTGACTTGGTTATCGACAAAGCGCGTTTTTGATGCTAGCAACTTCTTGGCACAATTCCCAGAAAAAGGCTCTCCCATAGGAAGCTCATCAAGCACGGATAGAGCGCGGGACTTCCCGCTTAACCTTTAATTCTGGCAGATAGCCATTACATAATTTGAAGTATAACAGAAATCTCATCCACTGGGACTATTCCCATTCCATAAAGCTAGGGGCGAAGATAGCTCATAGCTGATTGCTCAATGCTTCACCCCTTTTCCCTTTCCCTGTTCACCTTTTCCCTATTCAGAAACCCAAGGAAGCAATTGATTAACATCTAGCAAAAAGACTGTCAAAGATGTATTTTCTTGGGGAATCACCGCAACATGACTAGCAATTCCTAGGGTATCAGCTTGACGAAAAGACTCTGGTAGGGTACGAATATCAGTCACGGAAACCTCTATCAAATTCGGTGTTTTGAGTACAGGGATCCCAAATCCTTCACCCCTCGTATTTTGAGCAATCAGCAGGAAACGTCCTGGGTTAGAAGTGCTGATTTGGCTAGATTTAAATAACCGGCGATACAAGTCGATAATAGGAATTTCCTGATCATCGATATGGGCAATGCCAATATCATTGAGTCCACTGCTATAAACAGTTGTATAATTAATTACTTTGTTGACACACTCAATCGGAAAGGCGAAATTGATGCTGTCTATTCTAAAGACCACTAATTTCAAGAATGATGTAGCCTTCTGATTTGGCGATCGATGAGTATCATTAAGCTGGGAGTCAATTAAGTTATTTTTCATGATGTCAAATTCATAGTGTTAGAATAAGTATGAAGGATGAAAGATTCCAAGTCTTATGATCAGGATTTGGAAGCAATAGGAATTGAATGGAGTAACTCACCATACTAAGTTTGTAAACTTAGGATTAAAAGTATAATGATGCCCGATAATTCAAGGATATGGTTGCAAGTAACTGATTAGTCGTGGACACCCCTCAAGAAGCTAATTGCTAATTGCTGGCTGATTAGGAATGGCTGATAGCACATCAAGTAGCTTGCGCGTAGCGCATTAGCTGATATATTAATACTTAAACTTCAGATTTACTTTGTTCAATAATTTTTTTGATTTTTCCAATAAAATATTGTTCAATATAAGGTTTAGTAAAGTAAGCGTTAGCCCCCAAATGCATTGCTAAACGCTGATGTTTTTCACTGCTACGAGAGGTAAGCATTGCTATAGGAATTTTTGATAACTGAGGGTCTTGGCGACGTTGACCAAGAAACTCAAAACCGTTCATATTCGGCATTTCAATATCACAAATTATCATCTGCACTTTGGAACTTTGCCGCAATTGTTCCAAGGCTTCCTGTCCATCCCGAGCCTGTAAAACTCGGTAACCCGCTTTTTGCAAGCTCATAGCCAAGGTTCGTCGTAAACCGGTAGAATCATCCACAATTAAAATTGTGGGAAGTGGAGCAGTTTGAGCAGGAGTTTGAGTCCGGTTAACCGATGACTTTTTCTTAGCGGTAGCTTCGAGTATATTGGACAAGGTTCTCGGTTTAGTCTCTTCCTGGCTTTGAGCTAAAAATTGCTCTAGCAGGGCGTTACCATCGATCACCGGAATTAAACTACCATCCCCCAAGATGGTACAACCATAGGTATAACTGGGAGCCGCAAGGGCTTTGCCAAAGGGTTTAATCACTAGCTCTTGCTCTGTGATCACCCGATCGATTTCTAACGCAAAAGCCTGCTGGTCTCGACGCATTACTACCAGAGGTAATGCCCAATCTTCAGGGGTAGGAACATAAACTAAAGCCTTGCTAGGATTGACTTCCCTGACTGGACAATTATATTCCAAAAGATCAGACATGGTATAAGTGGGAACCATTTGTCCGCGCCAGAGCAAAAACCGTTTTGTCCCAGATTTTTGCATCTGATCCCCCTTGGGAACCACAATTTCTTCAATACTGTCTGACGGTAAAGCGATAACAATTGGGCCGACTGTAGCAATTAGTAATTTAGCAATGGTTAGAGTTAACGGCAGGCGTAGGGTAAAGGTTGTACCCTTACCTGGGGATGAGGTGACAGAGATTTTACCTTTGAGAGCTCGAATTTGAGAGCGTACTACATCTAAACCTACTCCCCTACCAGACAGTTCACTGACTTTAGCTGCGGTAGAAAATCCTGGCTCAAAAATCATCTTTAACAGGCGGGATGGAGGAGCTTTAGCAATTTGTTTGGCTGACAACAATCCCTTGACCAATACTTGGTTACGAATGCGTTCAATATTGAGACCTTCACCGTCATCCTTGACTTGAATGATGGTTTGATTGCCTTTATGGTAAGCTCGAATTTCAATTTGTCCTTGCTCTGATTTACCTCGTTTCCGCCGAATTTGAGGGGATTCAATGCCATGATCAAAAGCATTCCGGAGTAAGTGTAGTAAGGGGTCATAAAGTTTTTCCAAGACTGCTCTATCCACCAAAACCCCTGTACCACTAAGCTTGAGTTTGGCTGGCTTGTGGTGTTGGGTAGAAAGATCCCGTAAAGCCCGGGGAAAGCGGTTGAGTACTTGACCCAGAGGCAACATCCGCGCCCACATCAGCTCGTCTCTTAGCTGAGAAAGCATTTGCCGCTGTTGTTCCAAGGTCTGATCAGACTGCTGGGCAAATAGGGTTATATCCCCCACGGCTTCTTTAAGCAGCATCATTTCTTCTTGTAGTCCTTGGATCAAAGCATGGACGTTGCTATAGCTATCCATTTCCAAGGAATCAAATAGGGGTTTGTTCAATGGGTCTGACTCACTCTCTAGACTCTTTTGGCCTGACCACGTTACCGATTGCTGGGGTGAGTTTCGCTCACCGACAGAATTCGCCCCTTGCTGATTCCACTCATTCTTACTAAGGGAGGCAAAGCTAGGATGTGAGACCATTGATCCAGCACTTGAGGCACTAGCTAGACTCTGATCAGATAATTCTTGTAATTGACTAACAAAGGTTTGACAAAGTTCAAATCTTTGGGTAAGCTCCCGCACTGCTGCTTGTAATTGTTCATTTTGCAGCCCAATACTATTGCGGTTGATCACCAGTTCCCCTACCAGATTGTTCATCCGTTCTAGTCGCTTTAAGTTAACCCGGACTGAACTCTCAGGGGAGATAGAGGTTGAACTTTGCCTGGGATGGTCTGACCGCTTAGGAGTAGCTTGATTAGGTCGAGTAGGTTGATGCTCCTGGGATTTAGCCGATTGAGTGGTTTGGTTGATAGCTAATTCATTGGCTAGGAATGCGGCTGCTGGTAGGGTTGGTGGTGATGGAACATCTGCTTTAGGCATATCCTGGAGCGGTGGCAGGCTTTCAAAGATTTGTTCAATCTTTTCTACTGCGGCTTCCAGGGTTTTTGGGACCTCTAGGGATGAGTTCTTCCGGGGAGCAGAAGCAGTGCTTGATGGATTGGGCGAGTTCGCTACTGGTTTAGATCCTGGGGTAGGGTCAGCCTTAGAGTTACTCAGGTCTTGCTCCGAGCGTTGAACAGTTTCTGCGGTCGGGGAAATGGTTTCCTCTGGGAAAGATGCTTCTTCCTCTTGGACTGGGTTAACTTGATCCTCTGAAGGTGTAGATTGATCAGATGGTAGGTCAAGACTTGCTTGCCCCAAGTCACTAGTTCTGAGATCAGCAACAATCGGTGCGCTCAGAGGAACTTCCTGAGCTGGCAGGTTCACTTGGGGCTGCTGGCCAGTGGTTTCCTGGCCTAGAGCAACGTCTTCAAAGAGTAAGGTCTGTTGATCTTGGTTAAAGTTACTAAAAATATCAGTAACATCAGCTGAGTCGGTAACCTTCCAAGATGGTGGGTCAACAGTTGCTTGATCTAGGTCAGTTTCCTGATCGGCAAGGGTGGGTGAGGTCTCGAAAGTCTCTTCACCTAGTGGATTGAGTTGGGATGGTTCGGTAGCGGTTTGCTCGGATAAGGTAAAGTCATCAAAGGCATTGGTTGCTTCGCCTAGGTTAAAGTCACTAAAGATATCTTCAAATTCAGAGGTGGTATTTAGACTATTTGTGATGTCATTAGTCGGAGCGGCAGGAGCTTGTGTTAAAGCAACTAGAGCAGTCGAGGGATTTCCCCCTTGAGTGCGATCGCCTGCTAGTACAGCAGCTCGTCCTGTTGTAAAATCAGCTAGGGCCAGTTCAATAATTTTCAGGACTTGGTGGGGATTTTGCTCTACTGCCGCTATAGCCGTTTGGGCAATCGCGCCAAATCCGGACAAGTTCAGTAACTCGGCAAAGCCAGCAAATACCTCTGCTTGTGCCTTTAATTCCCCCACGACCTCATAATTTTGGGGATTGGCTAAAACCGCAGCAAGACGTTCTAGTCCCTGAGCCACATCAACCTCAAAAATAGAGGATACAATATCAATACCTAAGTCACCGGAACTAGGAATGTAGTTATGAACCTGTGTAAGGGCATCACCGAGTCGTTCTTCAATCTGGGCATAAGTGGATTGAGCACTGGCTAGCGCTTGCTCTGGGTCAAAATAGCCTTCCTGAATTTGCTGGATGAGGGGGTTCCGGAGGCAGTCATAAGCTTTGAGCAGCAAGCTTTCTAGCTCAGTATCAAGTTGTACCTCGTCGCTGTAGAAAGCCTTGAAGATATCTTCGAGACGATGAGCCAAGGTTTTAATTGCCTCTAGCCCAACACTGGCAGCACCTCCCTTAATGGAGTGAGCGGCTCGCATTAAATCGTGGATT
>NZ_JAAHIE010000569.1:0-4388 GCF_010671945.1 Moorena sp. SIO4E2 | reverse complement strand
AAGATCATTATCACCTAGGGTATTGTCCCCGCTACTTGTCACAGGATATACTTGATATTTTAAGGCATGATCCAGGTTTAGTAGAAGTGAAAGTAGCAAAGGTAAATTGTAAGCATTCAGCTATCAGCTATCAGCTATCAGCTATCAGCTATCAGCTATCAGCTATCAGCTATCAGCTATCAGCTATCAGCTATCAGCTATCAGCTATCAGCTATCAGCTATCAGCTAAAGGCTTATGGCTTATGGCTTATGGCCACACTACTGTTCGCGTAGCGAATGGCTGACGGCTGACGGCTGACGGCTGACTGCTGAATGCTTACGGTAAATTTACCTCCTTCTCCGCTCAAGTCTCGGTTATTGTGTAAGATGACTTATTCAGGTTTTGAGGGATATGAGCCCTATGCTCACAAGACCTATCAGCCGTTAACTAAGGAAAAAGAAAAGTCGAAAAACTTGGTTTGCCCGATGTAAATAATACTCCTTCAAAGAAGCGCGATCGCATTACCCCTTCTACCGTCCAGATATTAGGCGTTTTTGATTTCATACGAATAAAACCTCACCCCCTAAAACCTTTCTCCAGTGGGTTTTCCCAGTGATCGGGGGAAACTAGAAGCGATGCTCCTTTGGACCCGCCTTTACACGGGGGTAATTACCAGTGATCAGAAGTTCAGTTCTGAGAATTAATTACCACATGGCGTCGAAAAATGCAACTCCCTATGATAAAACAGCTCGCAATTTTCATCGGAGCCATTCATCTCGCCGCTTCCGTCATCTGGCTTAACTGACGACATGCCCTAGATATTTCTTTCGACTCGGAGCAAGAAAATATCTAAGTTAGGTTATTATTGGCGAGTTATAATCGCCAATAAGTTTCCCCTTTTTTCCAAAATGGGATGCTCCCGTCAAGGTCAGTGTAGGATATAGTGACTTTGTTCGATGATTTTTATATCCTCATCTTTGCCTTTATTGCTCTGTACTGTAATTCTTAGGCCTGGTTTACCTATACTGAGGGCTACTTTGCCTGTATTGAGGGGGATGCTTAGATCTTGTCCTAATACCTTTGGTATTCCACATTGTATTGTTGTTAGCCCTTGGGGGATGAGTGGCATTCCTCCCAGGGTGGCATTGATTGTGTAAAGTTGATCGGCACATCCATCTTCGCTCGTTATGGTTATGCTGGAATTTGAAAAGAAATCTATGCTACTTACTGGGGGATTAAAACCTCTATCGACATATTCGTATTTACCGTTCTCCAGGTGTAACGAACTCACCGGAATTAGGGGTCGGGAGGAGTCGCCCGGAATTAGGGATCCGGAGAAGTCGCCCTCTACCGCACACCCTTCGGTGAATAGCAGTAACATACCCAGGATAAACGCTGCTACTATTTGTTTTGCTTGGCCGATTCTATTCGTCATTTCTTTTTGCTCTCTTTTTGGTTATCAAACAATATCTGACTGACGGCATTCTCATTTACCAATGCGGGCTCCACGGTTTTCCTCTGTGCTATCGGTTCTAAGAATGCGAACGTGCAAGAGCGTGGGTGGCACGGATATCCCATCACTATCAATTGCTACTGGGAGGTAGACGCCCCCATGTTGGATGGGGTTTGCATCCCGGATCGGTTTTTTGGGTTGGGTCTTCCTTCGGTTTTCTCTGGAGCTATTGATTGCTTATCAACAAAGTGATTGCCCTCCTGAATGATCAACCGGCTGAATTTAACACGGATCACAATCACAAGTCAACTATTTATCTGTAAGACCGCGCTGCATCGCTTTTGGAATTAGGCAAAAATTCCCGCGAAAATTCCCACACTTCCCACACTCCCCGCGCCCAGGCCCCACACTCCCCTTCTTTTTTACAAATATGAGATGCACCAATATATTGCCATTAGAGCCGAAATCCTCAATAGATAATCCGCTACTTTGCGTTGTTTATAACATTGTTTTTAAGACTGGTAACTGGGTTTACCGGGACAAATAAATTCATCAGAGAAACTGGGTATTATCGGAGCTTGAATATTTTCGGTATTAGCAATGTCTGCATTCCTATCATGGGAACTAAGTACTATAACAGACAAATTTATAAGTCAACTTGGTTCCATTCCTGTTCCCCTCCATCTAAACGCTTCTGATTTTGGAGGATGGGGTATTCTTTTCCCCTGGCCGTAGGCCACGCTACCCGAACAAACTTCCCAATTCGATCAAACTGTACCTCTGCCGACTCTTTCAATAATTTGTTACAAAAGTTTTTAAAATATGCTATAATATTAAGATTTTTATGTTACAATGAAACCGTGGACATTCAAATCCACGGGAAGAGCCAGCCTGACGTACTTGCTAGGGCGAAGGCTGGCTCTGGGTACCCCTTAAAGTAAAGGAGATAACTTCATATTATGTCCGATAGTCCAAGCCTATACCCATGGGTCATGATTAGGCTATTACCACCGATGCCACCAGTCGTTTTCGCTCGGTTCCCCAACTGTTATGATGCCAAAGGTTATTTGCAGACCCTGAAACAGCTGGTGCCTGATGCTAAGTTTCTAATAGTTTTCGATATAAGTGTGCCGATTGAGCAAGAGGAATGACTAATCACAAAAAGGGAAAAATTTACATCGTAGGTGCTGGTCCAGGAGATGTTAACTACTTAACCGTAAGGGGGCAACAACTGCTGACTCAAGCTCAAGTGTTGGTCTATGATGCTCTCGTAGATTCCCTTTTATTGCAACTGGTGCCCTGTGATTGTCAACTGTTCCATGTAGGGAAACGGGGTGGACGCCCTTCTACACCCCAAGCTAGGATTAACCAACTACTAGTAGACCAATGCCGACAAGGCAAGCAAGTCGTAAGGCTAAAAAGTGGTGACCCGTTTATTTTCGGGCGCTCTAGCTCAGAAATTCAGGCATTGATTGCTGCTGAGTGTCAGTTTGAAGTGATACCAGGCATTTCCTCAGCCCTAGCCGCTCCCTTACTAGCCGGAATTCCTTTAACAGATTCAGTTTTGAGCAAATGCTTTGCCGTTGTCACTGCTCATCAGCCAGAGCAACTAGATTGGGAAGCACTAGCAAGAATTGACACCTTGGCGATTTTAATGGGAGGGCGTCATCTAGCAGAAATTGTCCAACAGCTGCAACGCTATGGGCGATCGCATCAGACTCCCATTGCTCTGATTCGGAATGGTGGACGCCCCCAGCAACAGGTTTGGCTGGGTACTTTAAGCACTATTGTAAACCAAACCCTTGGTATCTCCCTCTCTCCTGTGGTAATTGTAGTTGGTGAAGTAGTGGGGTTAAGGGCATCTATGGGATTAGCTGATCAAGACCAGTCGCAGAGTGAAGGTTATCAAGACAAGGTTCAAGGGGCAACCGAAACTACTAAGGCGCTTACTGGAAAAACTGTCTTAGTTACCCGTTCCGCTAGTCAATCCCAAAAATTTAACCAGCTCCTGGCACAACAAGGAGCGACTATTATCGAAATGCCCACCTTGGTGATTACGCCTCCTTCCAGTTGGGCTGGATTAGATTATGCGATCGCTAATCTCGCTAACTTCGATTGGTTGATTCTCACCTCTAGCAATGGGGTCGATTACTTTTTTAAACGATTACTGGATAATGGCAAAGATGCCCGTGCCTTAGTCGGGATTAAGATTGCTGTGGTGGGTAAGAAAACTGCCGCGAGTCTGAAACAACACAATTTACAACCGGACTTTATCCCACCAAACTTTGTGGCTGATTCTTTGGTGGAACATTTTCCAGAGTCTTTAACTAACAAACAAGTGCTTTTCCCCCGAGTGGAAACCGGTGGGCGAGAAGTATTAGTAAAAGAACTAACGGAAAAAGGTGCTCAAGTAGTAGAAGTTGCTGCCTATGAGTCTGGTTGTCCAGATTACATGGCTCCTGCTATTTTAGATGCTTGGCAACAGAGAGCAATAGATATTGTTACCTTTGCTAGTTCTAAAACCGTCAAGAATTTTTACAAACTTCTCAAACAAGCTTTTAACTCTTCCACGGAAACTAACCAAGCCTACTCTAGTGCCGACGGCGAACAATCTCCACCCTTAAAAACTCTCCATTCCCTTTTAGACAATGTCTGTATCGCTTCGATTGGTCCCCAAACATCCGAAAGCTGTCGCCAGTTGCTAGGCAGGGTAGATGTAGAAGCAGTTGAATATACTTTAGAAGGTTTAACTGAGGCGATTGTGGCATGGGAGACTGGGAGAGGGGGAAAGACAGAAAAGCAGAGATAATGTGATTTCATGGAATCCCACAACTCACAACAAGCCAAAATCGAGACCCCAAGAATTAAATTAGATCAAGTCTGGGGGGGCGACAACTCGCCCAAAAAGCAACAGGTGCGCTTGACCTTGGCGAATTAAATTCGCCAAGGTCAAGA
>NZ_JAAHIE010000568.1:0-4400 GCF_010671945.1 Moorena sp. SIO4E2 | reverse complement strand
ATCTGGCGATAGCATTAGTAGGCACTGCCCACCAAAGAATTAATCACAATAGAATATTGATGTAGGGTGGGCAGTGCCAAAGATAGATAAGAGCATCTGGCGATAGCATTAGTAGGCACTGCCCACCCTACTAACTACTAACTAACTCACCCAATTTAAAAATACTATAATAAACCAAGACTCTGAATAATCTCCTTCAAAAATGGAACCATTAGCTGCTGCCGTTGTCGCTATTTCTACTGTGCTAGGAACTAAAGCCCTAGAAAAAACTGGGGAAAATGTCGGGCAAGTTGTCTGGAACCAGACTAGCCAGTTTCTGGAATGCCTCAGAAAACAGTCTCCAGATACAGTAACTGCGATCGAGCAAGCTCCAGAGCAACCCCTCGATTATGCCAAGGTGGTATTGCAGCTAGAAACAGCAGCGAAGCAAAATCCCGAAGTTGCCCAAGCCATGGAGCATTTAGTGACTACTGTTAATGTTCAAGATTTGCCTAATTTAGAGGAAATTATTCAAGACATTAACAAAGCCTTGGAATCCCACCAAGCTAAGCGTGACAATTACAACATTGAGAAAGTAGATAACCAGGGTAACTTCGTCCAAGGGAAGAGTATTAATAAAGAGAATACTAATATTGGAGGAAGCCAAAATATTATTAAAGGCGACCAAACTATTAATTATAATAATACTTGAGTGCAGTCGCCTGGGAGGCAGGTTAAACAAACTCGACCAAATCAAGCACCCCCACCACCTCCGTATTATGTCGAACGCCCGGAAGTAAGCGAACAACTAAAACAAATTCTGTTATCGAAAGAAACCGCTAGAGCTGGCACTTTAGTGGTTAGTGCGATCTATGGCTTAGGAGGAATTGGTAAATCTACCTTAGCTGCAGCCTTAGCCCATGATCCAGAAGTTCAATCCCATTTTACCGATGGGATTTTTTGGGCAACCTTAGGTCAGTACCCTGATATTTTATCCTTTCTAAGTACGTGGATACAGCAATTAGGTGATTATGATTTTAAACCGATTAACATTGATAGCGCTTCTTTACAATTAAGAACGTTATTATCCGATAAAAAAGCGTTGCTAGTGGTTGATGATGTTTGGAAGACAGAGGATGCACAATTCTTTAATTTTGGTGGACCGGGTTGTCAAATTTTGGTAACAACTCGTGAGGCTGCGATCGCTAAAATTCTCAAAGCCATAGAATATCCTCTGGATGTGATGCAGCCATGGCAAGCTATGAAACTGCTAACCGAAAAACTAGGACGTAACCTCACTGATACAGAAACTCAGGAAGCTGAAGCTTTAGCCAAAGAGGTCGGTTACCTGCCTTTGGCCCTAGAACTAATTGCTGCACAGGTGGCTGGTGGTAATTCTTGGAACGTTTTATTACAAGATATGCAGCAAGAGGTAGCTCGGTTAAAAGGATTGGATCAACCAGGGGCTAGAGATGCTAAGGATGAGGCAAGTTTAAAACAGCTCAGCTTAACTGCATCATTAAACTTGAGTATAAAAAGATTACCAGCACAAGAACGAGAAGACTTTATTTGGCTGGGAATATTACCGGATGATGTAAACATTACTCAGGCAATGATTGCAACTCTCTGGGATATGGATGATGAGCGGGATGCAGCAGAGGAGTTGCGCTACTTCCAAGATAAAGCGCTGTTATTGTCTGGTAGCCCTGGGGCAGATGGAACACTAACCTACCGTTTACATGACTTATTTCATGACCTTGCACGTAATTTATTGATTGCTCCTCCAAAACCGAAACGCAAAGGAAATCTACCAGGATTAGGCATAACTCTGCCTGCTGCTCATGGCACATTATTGGAGAAGTATCGAAATTTAACCGATAACAACCTCTGGCATACCTTATCCGATGATGGTTATATTTATAACCACTTAACCTGGCACCTAGAGAAAGCCCAAAAGATAGATGAAATTCATCAACTCCTGAAAGAAGAAACTCCAGAAGGAGATAACGGTTGGTATTGGCAGTGTGAAAGACAGGGAAACACTGCCAATTTTGTTAAATATCTATCGAAAGCTTGGCAAATAGCAGCAGCTAATTTTACAGAAAATCCCACAGAATCGATTAGTCTACAGTGTCGTTATGCTCTGATTACCACATCCCTCAATAGCTTGGCTAGAAATATTCCTCCAGAGTTAATGGCAGCATTAGTTAAGAATAAAATCTGGACGCCAGCTCAGGCACTAGCTTATGTGCGACAGAATAAAGATTCTAGAAGTCAAGCAGAGAGTTTGAAGGCAATTAGTAAGTATCTCCCGTCTTCTTTATTACCGGAAGCCTTAGATTGCGCTAGAGGGATTTCCGATGAAAAATACCGAGCCGATGCCTTAGTGGCCTTAGCCCCCCACTTACCCGATGTGTTACCTCAAGCTTTAGATTGCGCCAGAGGGATTTCCGATGAATCAGACCGAGCCCATGCCTTAGTGGCCTTAGCCCCCCACTTCCCGGATGTGTTACCCCAAGCCTTAGATTGCGCCAGAGGGCTTGACCATGAATCAGACCGAGCCCATGCCTTAGTGGCCTTAGCCCCCCACTTCCCGGATGTGTTACCCCAAGCCTTAGATTGCGCCAGAGGGCTTGACCATGAATCAGACCGAGCCCATGCCTTAGTGGCCTTAGCCCCCCACTTCCCGGATGTGTTACCCCAAGCCTTAGATTGCGCCAGAGGGATTTCCGATAAAAAACACCGAGCAAAAGCCTTAATCGCCTTAGCCCCCCACTTACCGGATGTTTTACCAGAAGCTTTAGATTGCGCCAGAGGGATTGACCATGAAAGGTACCGAGCCGAAGCCTTAGTGGCCTTAGCCCCCCACTTACCGGAAGAGTTGTTACCCCAAGCCTTAGATTGCGCCAGAGGGATTTCCGATGAAGAACACCGAGCCGAAGCCTTAGTGGCCTTAGCCCCCCACTTACCGGAAGTATTACATCAAGCCTTAGATTGCGCCAGAGGGATTTGCAATCAATACTACCGAGCATTAGCCTTAGTGGCCTTAGCCCCCCACTTACCGGAAGTATTACATCAAGCCTTAGATTGCGCCAGAGGGATTTGGGATGAATCAGACCGAGCCAGAGCTTTAGTGGCCTTAGCCCCCCACTTTCCCGATGTGTTACCTCAAGCCTTAGATTGCGCCAGAGGGATTTGGGATGAAGAACACCGAGCCGATGCCTTAGTGGCCTTAGCCCCCCACTTACCGGAAGAGTTGTTACCCCAAGCCTTAGATTGCGCCAGAGGGATTTGGCATGAAGAACACCGAGCCGATGCCTTAGTGGTCTTAGCCCCCCATTTACCGGAAGAGTTGTTACCCCAAGCCTTAGATTGCGTTAGAGGGATTTCCCATGAATTCCGCCGAGCAAAAGCCTTAGTGGCCTTAGCCCCCCACTTACCGGAAGTATTACATCAAGCCTTAGATTCCGCCACAGGGCTTTCCCATGAATACCACCGAGCAAAAGCCTTAGGAGCCTTAGCCCCCCACTTACCGGAAGTGTTGTTACCCCAAGCCTTAGATTGCGCCAGAGGGATTGACCATGAATTCCGCCGAGCCGAAGCCTTAGGAGCCTTAGCCCCCCACTTCCCGGAAGAGTTGTTACCCCAAGCCTTAGATTTCGCCAGAGGGATTTCGGATCAATACTACCGAGTCAAAGTCTTAGAAGCCTTAGCCCCCCACTTACCGGAAGAGTTGTTACACCAAGCCTTAGATTACGCCAGAGGCATTGACCATGAATACCACCGAGTATTAGCCTTAGTGGCCTTAGCCCCTCACTTACCGGAAGAGTTGTTACCCCAAGCCTTAGATTGCGCCAGAGGGATTGACCATGAATACGACCGAGCCAAAGCCTTAGTGGCCTTAGCCCCCCACTTCCGTGATATGTTACCGGAAGCCTTAGATTGCGCCAGAGGGCTTGACCATGAATACTCCCGACCCGATGCCTTACAGAACTTAATTAAGACCTTAACTCCTTCATCAGTTGATTTTCCTCTTTGGCAACAAATTCTTGATGGTTTAGCTAGTCTAACCCGTCCCCATTTTCTTGAAGCTCTTCCTGAATTAGCGCCTTTAATCATCAAGTTTGGGGGTATTGAAGCCCTAAGAGAAACGGTGGCAGCGGTTGATGATGTTAGTCGATGGTGGAAATAGGGAAAAGGGAATCGGGAATCGGGAATCGGGAATCGGGAATCGGGGAGAGTTTTCCATCAACGTTATGGATATTTCAATAGATTGAGTTCTGAGATAAAGCGATAATCTCGTTGATTTTTACTGAGTAGAAGAATTTGATTTTCAATAGCGGTAGCAGCAATTAGAGCGTCTGGGATTAGGAGTCCATGACTGAGATAGTAGCGGCCTATCAACTGTTCTGCTTTGAGGG
>NZ_JAAHIE010000567.1:0-4414 GCF_010671945.1 Moorena sp. SIO4E2 | reverse complement strand
CGTCCCGTAACGCACCACCTTCCAGATCCGCTGTTCCCTAAAATCCAGAAATTGTGTACCTCATAGCTATGAGAATTGCTATATGCCCACCTACTTAGTTCATCTGTTCTGCAACTTTGACCTGCTCCCATGGCGGTAGTGATGGCTACCCTGTTAGGGATACCGATCCTTTGGATAATGGACAGAATCTGGGAACACCCCTGGGCAAAATTCTCAGAATCGATCCCTTTGGGAATAATAGTGTTAATGGTCGATATGGCATTCCTCGTGATAATCCTTTTGTTACGGATGACGATCCTAAAACCTTGGGTGAAATCTGGGCTTATGGACTGCGTAATCCCCATCGTTTTAGCTGGGATACTGCTGGCGAAGGCAAAATGTTGATTGCTGATACTGGTCAGGCTTTTATTGAAGAAATTAATCTTGGTATCAAAGGAGCTAACTATGGTTGGGGCGAGCGAGAAGGTACTTGGGTGATAGAGGAAAATAATGAAAATGTTTTGTTGACCTTACCCAAAAACGATCGCTCCTATGGCTATACTTATCCCGTTGCCCAATATGACCATTACATCCCCCCCGACATAAAAGGCTTCTACGGAATTGCGATCGCTGGTGGTTATGTTTATCGGGGCAAAGCAATTCCTGAATTAATCGGTCAATACATTTTTGCTGACTTCGCTCATGATGCCAGATTTTTCCACGTTCCTGTAGATGAACTTGTCAATGGCAAACAGGCAACAATAAAGGAACTTCGGCTCTTTAAAGGAGAGCGAGACGCTTCTTTTCTAGAAATTATTGGGAAAAAACGATCCGATGTGCGATTCGGGGTGGACGAAGAAGGAGAAATCTATGTCACATCCAAGCAAGATGGTAAAGTTAGGAAAATCATCCCTTCACCGAAATCCCGTAATTGACTATAATAGTTTGGAATAATGATGTTCATGGAATTAACCTTATTGTAGGTTAGGTTGAAAGATAAAACCGAACAAGAACGAGAGAGCGATGGGTTTCGCTATCGCTATACCCATCCTACAAATTCAGTATTATTAATCTGAATTATGAATTATCTACTCCTACTAATTCTCTGATTAATGCCTGGGGGGGTGACATGCAAGCTAAAATCCTTACTGGGCAATAAGTTCAGCCCATTAGTTATAAAAAGATACATGCTGTTTGGGGGTGACGTTGGAGGTAGTTATAAGGGTTTGAGCTTCCAGAAAATCATTCGTAGGGTCAATTTGCGAGTTGATCTTTGCTAAGATAACTGGCCTCAAAGCCTTATATAGTATGCTTTTCAGGGCTCATATTACCCCCTGAGCTCTGATATAGCAATCCTAAATCATTTGTAAAATCACTGGACTTATTAAAAACTAGCTCCAACTCTGGTGCCTTCTGCCTTCTGCCTTAAAGCAGCCCATTTCTTTCACGAATCAGATAGGATTGCTATAGCACAGCTCCTGATTAACTCAACTCTCTACAGCTATCGATTCTAAACTAGATTGATACCTATTTGATGACACGCCCTAGCAAAAATTGACATTGTTCAAATATTAGTCTACTATTAATACTTTATTAGTAAATCAGGCTTAGACAAATCCAGGACAAAATATGAGTAACGGCAAGGCACTGCAACCATCCCCCTATTCAAAAAGACAATACAATATTCACCAACCTGGTGACTTTGATGTTGCGGTTAATTATAGTCGTGTGTTGTTGGCAATTGCTGGTGCAGAGGGTGAGCTGGCAGAGGCAGAATTGGATTGGTACATTGATGAGCTGGTTTTGTTCGGATGTACTCAAGAGTATTTGCCAGAAATCAGTAAAGAGTATATTGCCACTGTCAAAAAATTGAATTGGAAAGATGTTAATCTCGAAGAGCTATTGGAGAAGATTAATTTTGATTTTCCCATGAATTCGCCCAAAGTGATTTTATATCAAGCGATAAAGATGTGCCGAGCTGATAGAGAATATCATCAAAAGGAGAAGGAAGCAATTCGTAAAGCTGCTCAAATTTTAGGTGTTTCAATTACAGATGTTATGGCGATTGAATCACTAGTAGAAATGGAAGAGGCAGCAGATAAATTAAGATATACTGTGTTAGAAACAATAGGATAGTTAAAATTTTGAACACACTCTTGTGCTGGCCAATTAAAGTGTGTTCAAATCATCCATGTTAATTTAGAAACTTGATCGACAATCTTCTAAATTAGTTCAGTTGGGAGACTAACACTTGTCCAAAAAGTACATACATGGCTATTCACATCAAGAGCAACAACGCTTAGTTAAACAAGCTCAATATTGGCGGGACAAAGTGCTATTGCGCGATCTCAATTTGTTTCCTACCGAGAATTTGTTAGAAATCGGCTGTGGTACAGGTGCTGTCTTAGGAATAATTCTAGACAGTTTTCCGCATTTGAAAGTAGCTGGAATCGATCTCGAATCTACTCAAATAGAATGCGCTAAGCACTATTTAAATACTCTTGGTTTTGACAACAACATTGATCTGCGTGTAGGTGATGCCATTCAGCTTCCTTGGCCCGATGCCAGTTTTGATCATGTTTATGCCATCTGGTTCTTAGAACATGTCTCAAATCCCAAAGCAATTCTGGAGGAAGCGTACCGTGTCCTCAAGCCAGGCGGTCGAATTACCGTAACTGAAACTGATTACGAAACTCACCTGATTTGGCCTGACTCACCTGATTATCAATATTTACTACAATCTTACCGTGAAATGTTCTTATATGCAGATGGTAATCCCTGTATCGGGCGAATTTTGGGACCACTTTTAACTTCAGTGGGTTTTCGGGAGGTCACTAATATACCATGGGCGTTTTATAACTTTGGTAATACTGAAGATCAAGATCTAGAGAAGTTGGTAGAGTATATGCACTCTTGTATACAACCAACTCTCATGGAAATGACACGAAAACTGGGAAAGGATTCTCAAAGGCTAGAAGCCGGTCTAGAATTTTTCCGAAATCTTACGAACCAGCCTGAGTGTGCCGCAGCATTGACAATATATCGGGCATCAGGGAAACGATAGTCAAGTTAAAGACTACAACACTCTTGAATTACTATAGTAAATATTATACTGATGTTTTTGGCTAACTTTTTTAACAAGATACAATTTTTTTATGGTTACATTTCATTCGGTTTCTCAGAAAGAATCACCAGTGTCTCTGAGTTTTCCTGAGAATAACTCAACTACTCCAGATCGGAATTACCAAAGCCTAGAAGCACTCATTGATTTTTACGAGCAAAAAGATATAATAAATGACTACTTCCAGTGGTTGCATTCAAGGCCTATCGATCTTTCCAGTATTTGGTTGCTTCTCCATAATCTTCAGGGGATTACTGCAGAGTTTGTCCGCTGGCTCGCTAGTGCTGTGTCTAGAATCGACGATAATGTTATTCGTTGCTTACTTGTAAAACAGCTCTATGATGAACTTGGGAACGGAAATCCTGAACAGTGTCATACTGTACTATATAATCGCTTTTATCATGCCTTTTATCCCTGGCAACCAGAGTCAATTGCTACCGGGAAAATGGATGCTCTGAACATTAGCTCACCTGGGATAAAACTCAGACAACGACTAGAAGGCTATTTTAATGCTCCTGATCCGACTATTATCATCGCTGCATTTTTGGTAGAAGAGATTTACGCCAAGAAGTTCAATGAATGTCTCAATGAGCAAATCATGCGGACTCAGGAAATTTCTGAGCATGATCTAACTTGGCTCACCTTACATAGCGTGGTAGAAGCGGATCATGCTGGAGATTCTATCCATCTAGCCCGCCGTCTGGATGAGATAGAAGTTTCCCGTAGCCTAGTTTATATGGTGACTGAAGAGGTATGGAATATTTTTATGCGCTTCCAGGGTGAGATGTATGCACTCAATCTTGAACTATCTTCAGTAGACATCTCCAGAAAATAGACGAGGTTTAGACGCTTCTGTTATCGATCACTACTTGTGTACCACTACCATTAATTTGAATTATGAATTCTATACTCCTACTAAGTATCTGATTAATCCAGGAGAATTGCTATAACTTTCTAGGGCATCCCTTTAATTTTAAGACGAATACGGTAAAGACTGTTTCTTGCTGTAATGTAAAGGGTTTGGTAGTCACTGTTGCCCCAGGCTAAATTAGCGGGAGCTTCTGGCACTTCAATAATGCCCAGTAGGTTGCCACTGGGATCAAAAACCCAAACTCCTCCAGGTCCAGTACTGTAAACATTTCCTTGGATGTCTACCTTCATACCATCTGCTGCCCCTTCCTGACTAGGAGGTTTCAGTTCGGCAAAAAGTTTTCCATTCTCTAACATCCCGTCTGGCTTGACATCAAAAACCCGAATATGACCTCTTTCTGAATCATTCACATATAATTTAGTTTCATCTGGGGAAAAGACAAT
>NZ_JAAHIE010000566.1:0-4433 GCF_010671945.1 Moorena sp. SIO4E2 | reverse complement strand
CATCGGGCAAGTAACGGGCTAAATCTCCAGTTTTGTAGAGGCGTTCTGATTTTGATTGATCAAAGGGATTGGTAATAAATTTTTCTTTGGTTAAATCTGGACGATTACGATAACCTCTAGCCAGCCCTGCTCCACCAATGTGTAGTTCGCCAGCGACTCCAACCGGAACTGGCATAAGATGGGCATCGAGGATATAGATTTGCGTATTGGCAATGGGTTGGCCGATTGATTCTGGAGCATCTAATCCTGGTTGGGATTGCCTGGCTTTAGCTACTTCATGGACAGTTGACCAGATAGTGGCTTCTGTCGGACCGTACATATTCCACAGGGAAGCTTTCCTCTCTAGGAGCTGATCCGCCAGTTCTGAGGGTAACGCTTCGCCACCACAAAGGATTTTTAACCCTGGGATACCTTCCCAACCGGATGCTAACAGCAAATACCAGGTGGCTGGAGTGGCTTGCATCACCGTAGCGTCACAATCTTTGATCAGTTTCCCCAACAACTGCCCGGAAGAAGCTACTTCACGGCTTACCAAAACGATCTTGGCTCCAACACTAAGGGGCAGGTAAAGTTCTAGTCCGGCAATATCAAAGGATATGGTGGTAACTGCTACCAGAGTATCCCGTGACCTTAATCCAGGCCGTTGGGCCATGGACCTTAAAAAGTTGACTACGGATTGATGAGGAATTTGGACTCCCTTCGGTTTGCCTGTGGAACCAGAGGTGTAGATCGTATAGGCTAAGTTTTCCGGCTTTACGCCACTATCGGTGTCTCCCTGGCTTTGTTGAGAAATTATTTCCCAATCAGTATCTAAGCAAACTATTGTTAATTGTTCTGTTAATTTTTCTTTGTCGGCAACTAATGACTCTTGATTGGTAACTAAGGACGAATGAGTCAATAATACTGGTGCTTGGGCATCTTCTAACATATAGGCCAAGCGCTCTTGGGGATAGGCTGGATCTAAGGGCACATAAGCCCCACCTGCTTTAAGGATTGCCAATAGTCCCACCAGCATTAAATGCGTTCGCGAAGCGGCTCTGAAGGAGCTTCGCTCTACACAAATACCCACTAATACTTCTGGCCCTACACCCAGTTCTTGCAAATAGTGGGCCAGTTGATTGGCTCGTTGGTTAAGTTCTCGGTAACTTAGTTGTTCTTGTTCAAATACTACAGCTACTGCATCTGGGGTGCGTTCAGCTTGCTCTTCAAACAACTGATGGATACACTTGTCCTGGGGATAGTCTGCTGAGGTATCGTTCCACTCCACCAGCAGTTGCTGCCGTTCGGCTTCAGTTAATAGGGGCAAGGTAGAAATTGACTGCTCCGGATTGGCAATCATTCCCTCTAGCAAGGAAAGCCAATGCCCCAACATTCGCCTAATTGAGTCGGATTTAAATAACTCTGTGTTGTATTCCCAGCTTAATCTTAATTTTCCTTCTGTTTCTTTAGCTACCACCACTAAATCGCACTGGCTGGTGTAGGCTGAGATTTCTTTGAGTTCTGCTTCACTAATTCCTGTCTGTGACAGAGGGAATGGTTGATCGCACCACACCAACATCACTTGAAAAATCGGGGCTTTTGCTAATTCTTCTGCTAATTCTTGATTGCTGTTAATCCCCTTGAGGAGTTCTTCAAATGGGTAATCTCGATATAAGGCAGCTTCTTCAACGGTTTGGCTAACCCGCTTTAAAACTTCTTTCCCACTGATATCACTGCTTTCATCACTGCTTAGATCTGTCCGCAAGGCAATCGGATTAATCCTAACTCCACCCTTGTGTTCCCCTTCCTGGGAGGTCTTCAACCCCCTGGTTTCTTTTACACTAGTTGCCACAGACCCGATGATGATATCTGCGATGCCCGTATAACGGAGCCACATAATTTTCAAGGCGGCCAGGAGGACGGTAAATGGGCTGACCTTGAAGCGATCGCTTAGGGTTTTTAGGTCTTGGTAAAACTCTCTATCCAGCTTGGTGACTTCTGTTGCTACCTTTACCGATGACACCGATAAACGTGGATAATCTATTGGGATTTCTAACACTGCTAAACCCCCTGAGAGCCTTTGCTGCCAGTAGGTTCTTTGTTCGGTTAGATTGATTTTTGGTTCAATCGTTGTCCCTGTAACCATTACACAATCCCAAGTTTTTCAAACACTAGATACCTTAAACGATAATCAGAGATAAATCAAGGGTGAGCTGCTGAAAACTACTCTCAACTCCTTAACTGATAGTAGGGCTGTGACATTGCTCGTCCAAGATAGATGGGGAGATGGGGCGATTGTTATTAAGGGGAATTATCGGGACATGATATTACTCATTAGGTTGAAGCCAAACCGGGAATAGTTTCTAGTTTAGCTGGCTGTTTGGTCGATAATTAGTTATAATTAAAAACTTTTACTTTTTCCCTTTGACCCTGTTATCAACGGTGAACAGGAATTTTGGGATGCTCTGTAGGAGCTGCGAAGCGAAGGCTAATTTCTGGTCAATAAATCTGTCCTAATCGTTTCTAAGAGGGGTAAAACAGTGCTGCTCGGATAGTATAGCACTACGCATTAAGGTGTTTGACATTGATCAAAGCTGACAAAGTGCGACCCGTGGCGAATTAAATTCTTAATGCGGAAAGCGCACCTAAGCTAATGCACGTCAACTTTTGCCTCTTGCCTGTTGCCTCTTGCCTTGCGCGTAGCGCTATACCGACCGATAATTTTGACCTTCGCGCAAGCCTGTGCGCCTTAGCTCACCTTAAACTTTACCCCAGTAATAAGGGAGAGAGGGCTTATTGCCATCAACCCTGCCAAGGATTATCCCACAGTCAATCAATTCCCTTGTTTCGAACTTACTAGACGAGTTAAACTATTAAAGTTCCTGTTCTACCGTAAGCTATTAGATAAAATCCGAGTATGATACATGCTGGTGTAAGTGAATTAAAACAAGCTTTTCATAAGCATCTTGCAGCTCATACCTCTGTTACTGGTTCTTCTTCCTATCTTTTGCTGTTTTATGCTGCGGAATGTGGACTCAAGAGTATTTGCTTGAGAAGAAACAACTTACGAACCACAAAATCCTTTCAAGATCCGATAAAAAACCATGGTCATAACTTAGATAGCTGGTGTAAAGAGCTGAGAATTTCTGCTAGTCAACTTACTGTTAAAACCCAAACTAAAAATAAGTCAACTCCTTCCTTTCGTATTGCCTGTGATGATTCTATTCAAGATATCGGAAAAGCTCATCAAGTTTGGCGATATGGCATTACCATAAAGAAAGAAGATGAAGAACACGTAATCGAGTGGCTCCATCAGCTTTGTAATTGGATTAAAGAGAATATATAACGATGATTCCATCAGATATTCGACTGTACACCTGGGTAGATGTAGAAGAAGTATTGTTGCGATCGCAAGAGCAAGAGCAATGGCCAAAAGACTTAGTTTGGGCTAGAGGGTATTGGGATGAATTAGTTCTCGGTATTCGTCCTGGTACTCAAAGCTCAATCAAAACATGGCTTCAGGAAGTCTACGAACCTCGATTCCAAGATAATGGCCAACAGGGTAATGATTGTATTATCCTCGAAAGTGCCGAGGGCAATCAGCGCACCTTACCGATTATTTTAGAAGAAACAGAGGAAGAACCCCCAACTCCTAAACTTATCCCCAATCTAGCTAGACCTACTGTTATTTGGCAACGAACTGAGAAGCTTCAAGCACCGGATATCTTCCCAGATGATTTACCTCCAGTGCTTGCCTTTCATTCTTTTAAAGGTGGTGTGGGTCGAACGACTCATGCTCTGGCCCTAGCACAAGCTTTAATCAACGCCAAGCAAAAAGTTCTTTTGATTGATGGCGATTTAGAGGCTCCTGGAATTAGTTGGTTATTAGAATCTAGGCTGCCTTATCCTCCTATTTGTTTCGCCGATATTATTGCCTTAATTCATGGAGACCCTTCTCCAGACGCAGAGCAAACCATTGACTTAGCAACCCAAAAACTTCAAAATGCTTTAGTAGACGGAATCTATATATTACCTTCCTTTCGTGTTAATAGCCGATTGATTGGTTTAGCCATTAAGCCAGAACATCTAATTAAAGGCCATAAAAATCCTTTTATATTGACAGATAGTTTAGCTCGTCTCGGCAAAGCCTTAGGAGTAAATGTTGTTTTAGTAGATTTGCGAGCAGGACTCTCGGAATTAGCAGCAGGATTAATTTTAGATCCGCGAGTCTATCGGATCTTTGTCTCTACGTTAAGCGGACAATCCATCACCGGAACTGCAAGGCTTTTAGAATTAATTGCTAAACTAGCACCCTCGACGCGAGATGAAGACCCTTCCCCTGCTTTAATTTTTACTAAAGTCCCTCCAGATGAAAGAGCTAAAAGTTTAGTTATTGAATCAGAACAAACACTTTTAGAAGCCATTCAACCCTTGCTAGGGGAAGATAGTGAAGC
>NZ_JAAHIE010000565.1:0-4433 GCF_010671945.1 Moorena sp. SIO4E2 | reverse complement strand
GCGGTCTTGGGGGTTTCCCCCATGAGCGACTGCATCAAGAAACGTTCCACGGTAAGAGCCAGCCTACAGTTTCTCCAGGCTCTCAGGCTGGCTCTGGAGCCCCAGTTAAGGAGATACCTAATATTTTATGTCGTACTCTCAACGCCTATATCCATGGGCGCTCATTCGTCTATTGCCGAAGATGCAGCGGGTGGTTGTGCGTCGTTTCCGCAACCGTTCTGATGCGGAGGGGCACTTGCAGGCTCTTAAACGACTGATGCCCGATGAAAAATTTATAATTATCTTCGATTTAGGAGACCCTATAGAGGGAGAGTCTATAGACGAAGAATCTTAAGAAGCAGGAAGTTTGGGAAGTTTGAAAAGCCCAGCTCTTCACTAATCAAATTTTAGTCCGACCCCAGAAACAGCTCTGCAAACTGGGGTGTATGTAACTCAAAAATTAGTCTTGATTTGGTAAATTGTCTATGACAAAACCTGCAGATATTGGTAGCAAACGCCTGATCAGTCTCGCTCCTAATGCTTGGGTGCAATGGGTAACCGGTAATTCCCAAGTGCGGGCATCTCAGTTGCTGGATGCTGAGTTTCAGTGGATTAGTCGCGAAAGCGATGTGATTGTCAAAGCCTCTAGTCCTGAACATAACGAATTTCTGATTCTTAATGAATTACAACTACGCTATGACCAGAACATGCCTCAGCGAATGCGCAATTATGTGGCTTTAGCTGAGGAGAAATACAACCTATCCGCTTATCCAGTATTAATTAACATCTTGCCGCCCCCAGCCACGGTCACCATTGAAAATTGCTACGACAGTGAATTCATGGGATTAAAGGCCCGTCAAGATTATCGGGTAATAAATCTGTGGGAAGTAGAGGCGGAATTAGTATTAGGACAACCTTTGCCTCCCTTATTTCCATTTGTACCGATCTTAAAAGGAGGTGGTAGTGAATCGAAATTGCGCTCAGCCGTGCAGGCGCTACGAGCGGATCAAACCTTGAATCAACTAGAGCCATTGTTAGCTTTCTTCGCTAGCTTTGTTTTAGAGATACCTTTAATTCAACAAATCATGAGGTGGGATATGACAGTATTACGAGAATCGCCCTGGTATCAAGAGATTTTACAAGAGGGTCTTGCTCAAGGGATTGAACAAGGCATCCAACAAGGGATTGAACAAGGGATTGAACAAGGGATTGAACAAGGGATTGAACAAGGGATCCAACAAGAACGTCGAGGCAGTTTAGAGCGCATCCTTAAACTACGATTTTCAGAGATTCCTGTCGAGATATCCGTGAGAATTCAAGCCTTAACTCTCGAACAATTAGAAGAGTTGATGGCAACAGCATTAACGGTTAACTCCCTAGATGAGTTTACTCAACATTTGCCCAATTAATTAAATAAGGCCACACCCACCTCGACCGTGGGGTGGGCGTAAGTCAATAATTAGTCTTAATTGGATCAATTGTATGGCAAAACGTGCAGATATTGGTAGCAAACGCCTAATCAGTCTCGCTCCTAATGCTTGGGTGCAATGGGTAACCGGTAATTCCCAAGTGCGGGCATCTCAGTTACTGGATGCTGAGTTCCAATGGATTAGTCGCGAAAGTGATGTCATTGTAAAAGCGTCTAGTCCTGAACACTCCGAATTTCTGATTCTCAATGAATTACAACTACGCTATGACCAGAACATGCCTAAGCGAATGCGCAATTATGTGGCTTTAGCTGAGGAAAAATACAACCTATCCGCTTATCCAGTATTAATTAATATCTTGCCGCCCCCAAGCACGGTCACAATCGAAGACTGTTACGACAGTGAATTAATGGGATTAAAAGCCCGTCAAGATTATCGGGTAATTAATCTGTGGGAAGTAGATGCTGAATTAGTATTAGGACAACCATTACCTCCCCTATTTCCATTTGTACCGATCTTAAAAGGAGGTGGTAGTGAATCGAAATTGCGGTCAGCGGTGCAGGCTTTACGAGCGGATCAAACATTGAATCAACTAGAACCGTTGTTAGCTTTCTTTGCTAGCTTTGTGCTAGAGATACCATTAATTCAACAAATCATGAGGTGGGATATGACAGTATTACGGGAATCACCCTGGTATCAAGAGATTTTACAAGAGGGTCTTGCTCAAGGGATTGAACAAGGCATCCAACAAGAACGTCGAGGCAGTTTAGAGCGCATCCTTAAACTGCGATTTTCAGAGATTCCTTTAGAGATATCTCTGAAAATTCAAGCCTTAACTCTCGAACAATTAGAAGAGTTGATGGCCACAGCATTAACGGTTAACTCCCTAGATGAGTTTACTCAACATTTGCCCAAGTAATGTAAGCATTCAGCGGTCAGCCGTCAGCCGTCAGCTTTGTGGCACAGGCTTCTAACCTGTGACTTTCGTGACTATTAAACGAATGCTTGCCTGTTGTCTTGATGCAGTCGCTCATGGGGGTTTCCCCCAAGACCGCGCTGCATCGCTTATTCAAAAGCTGTTCGGTGTAGCGTGCCCTATGCCCATCAGCACATCAAGTAGCGTGCCCTATGCCCATCAGCTGATACGCGACACGCTGATAGCTGACAGTGCTACACCCTACCTCGACCCTGGGGTTAGGGGTGGGTTACTATTGCCTATTGCCTCTTGCCTCTTGCCTATTGCCTATTGCCTTTTGCCTTTTGCCTAGGGTCAGCAACCCTAACAAACCGGCACCATAAGCAGGCTGATCGCGAGGCCAAATTACTTTAACATTAGGGCTAAGCATGACTAGAGATGATTCAAATTGCTGACGGATTGAGGAAAGACCATGCCATACACTTCCGGTTGTTACTACTTCACATACTGAGTCAGGGCTAAATACGCTTTCAATTACAACTTGGGTAGCTTTGGCTAGTTGATTAACGGTATCTTCGATAATGCTAATGGCTACCTGATCCCCTTCAGCCGCTGCTCGATCCACAATTGGTGCTAAGGATGCAATTTCTTTGACTCCCCACCCTGGCTGATAAATAATATCTGTGATATAATTAAAGCTTGATAAGTTAAAATGGGTGGTGAAGCGCTCCTGAAGACTAGTTGTTGTTAGACTGGTTACTGCGCAGCCATCATAGGCTTTCATAGCGGCTCGTAATCCAGACACGGCAATGTGATAGGCACTGCCAACATCTCCTAGGATATGCCCCCAGCCACCAACTCGCTTGGTATTTCCCTGGGCATTGCGTCCAAAAATGATTGAGCCGGTGCCTGCGATCGCAACAACTCCCACAGGCTTACCGACTCCCCCCACTAAGGCAATCAAAGCATCATCACAAATCACAACATTAGAGGGGAGCAATGCCCAAGTGACGGGAATTGTCTGACTTGACAACAACTGTGGGACGAAGCCTTGCACCACTTCTCTATCTCGTGGACGACCAACACCGGCTAATCCCAAACACATCGCTTCCACTGTGACCGATTCCATGGACAGTTTAGCGGAAGCTTGTTGGGTGGCTTGGCGAATGGCTGATTCTATGGAGGCGAAAGCGGTTTTGATACCAACGGTGTGATAATTGGAGGCATCAGCTTCTCCTCGACCTAGGATTTGACCTTGGTGGTTGATCACTACACAAAGGGTTTTACTGGCACCGCCATCTATTCCGATTACACAGGTGGTCATTTATAGTTAGTTGATTCTAATGAAACTGGCAAGATGCCAGTTCTACGCAAATTGAAACTGGCAAGATGCCAGTTCTACGCCTGATGCCAGTTTAGCGATCGCATTCAAAACTGGCGTTGCGTCAGTCTTCGCCCTGAATAGGAAGGAGTAGAGTGGGCATCCTGCCCGCGCGAAAATAAGGAGGAAACTGGCAAGATGCCAGTTCTACCCAACATGAAATTAATGAAACTGGCAAGATGCCAGTTCTACCAAGATGCCAGTTCTACCAAGATGCCAGTTTAGCGATCGCATTCAAAAGTAGGCAAAAGCTCACAATTATTTATTGTCTGGATCTTCTTGCTTCAGAAGCGCATCCACTAATACTGTGACTTGCACCAGGGAATTGATCACATCACTGGCTTGGGTAAAGGGTTTACCTTCATACTCGCAGTAGGCTGACCAGATTAGAGGAATAGCAACAAGTCCGACGAGCCAACGCTTGATGGTTTTAGGATTATACATGGGCAGGAATAAAAACAACAGCCTCATCTGTTTTTGTTAACTTTCTCAAAGAGCGATTCCATGCCAAATCCAACTAGAGAGCCCATTTCAAAAATTTTTTCCGACTTTGCATAGAATCCGGGGTTGGCCACCGTTAGTTATTTAGAAAGGTAAATCCAGGAGATGGATTGAGATGGAGTTAACCCATGAACGAACTGGAGGAACGACTACAACAGCTAGCTTTGGAAGCTCAAAAGCATCCCCCAAAAAGCCGTGGCCGTCGTCTAGCCCTGACCCGGCTGATTCA
>NZ_JAAHIE010000564.1:0-4434 GCF_010671945.1 Moorena sp. SIO4E2 | reverse complement strand
ATTGGTGTGCCACCCTTACCCTGATTAACGTAAGTTGTGGCAATGGCCTGGGGGCTCAGGGGAGTTGAGATAGCTTGACGCTGGATACTTTGAGCAAGGTCAATCGAGGTAGACTCAACTAGCTGCTGGGTATTGGAGGGAAGAAAATCAGGAAACATCAGTTGAATTGCTGTAATCAGAGGACAATCCTGATTCTCCCCCTCACAAGCGCAATTATGTTAGTCAGTGCTTGTCTTGCACGGATGAGCACTCCGGAACTATTGCCTATTGCCTCTTGCCTCTTGCCTATCCCTACCCAAATAATTTTTCAGCAAGCCCTAAGTAACTGATGGGCTGAACTTATTACCCAGTAATGATTTTAGCTTGCATGTCACACCCCCAGAAAGTGTTCACCATTTTGTGGTAAAAAAAAGATAGGTCGATTATTTGCAACAAGACCTACCAATTGAAAATGTTACCTGCATTTTACCAAAACCACTTAAAAAGTCAACTTAGTAAATCAGAATACTTATTCCTTTTAATTCTGCTTAGTCTCGTACAGACAATTAAAAACGTAAATTTAGAAAAATTAGCAAATATTTTATCAATTCCCATAAAATTTGAAAGTCGTAGAAAAAGAATACAACGATTTTTATCATTGCCTAATCTAACGATTGAAAAAATTTGGTTCCCAATTGTAACAACCTGGTTATCAACATACTTTACAACTGAACAATTAATTTATGTAGCGTGCTTATCGCACAAATTGGAGTCGCATAAATTTGATCATGATTAGTATAGTTTGGGATAAAAGATCCTTTCCCATATATTTTGAATTACTTCCCAAATTAGGGTCTAGCAATTTTAATTAACAGAAAACTGCCCTATCCTCAGTGATGCCACTTTTAAAAAATTATAATATTTGTATATTAGGGGATAGAGAATTTTGCTCGGTAAAGCTAGCAAAGTATCTCCAGTCATTGGATGTATATTTTTGCTTACGTCTTAAAAAAAACGAATTTATTGAAGTTAAAAATGAGATTTGGATTCAATTAAATAATTTAGGTTTAGCACCGGGAGTATCGTTTTTTATGCAAGGAGTTAAAGTAACCAAGACCCATGGTTTTTCAAGTTGTAATGTGGCTTGTAAGTGGCAACGTAAAGTCAAGGGAATAACCCCAAAAGAGGGATGGTTTATTCTCACCAATTTCGACGGTATAGAGTTGGCAATTTCCGCTTATAAAAAAAGATTTGATATAGCGGTGCGACCCCGGTCGGGTTTCCCGACCTAGGGAACGCGCACCAAGAGAAGAAGAGATGTTTAGAGATTTCAAGAAAGGTGGCTATAATCTAGAGGATACTAAAGTTGAGGGTAAACGGCTGATTTCTCTAGTTTTATTAATTGCGATAGCTTATACTTCTTCAACGATTCAAGGTCAGCAAATTAAAGCGATGCAGCGCGGTCTTGGGGAGGCAGCGCGGTCTTGGGGAGGCAGCGCCTTCACGCGGGGGTTTCCCCCATGAGCGACTGCCGTGGTCCCCCCCATGAGCGACTGCCGTGGTCCCCCCCATGAGCGACTGCCGTGGTTTCCCCCACTCGCGCTTTGCATCAAGACAAGGCTCAACTGTCTTACGGTAAATTCAAACCACTCGCGCTTTGCATCAAGACAACGAAAGTATTATCAACGAGGCCTAAGGGCTAGGTTGCTTATAGAGTCGGCGTTGTAACTTATTTCGTCGCCCCCTCAGGAACACTTTACATTTAAAGCGTTTCAGGTTATTTCGTCACCCCTTCAGCCTCTAAATATATTAGGAATATATGAACCAAAAAAAAGCTTTAATTATGCTTTAAAACTTGGTAGCATCAAAAAAGATAATTTAATAAAGTTTTTGGACAAAGAAGCCAAAGAAGCGGAAAAAACTAGACTAACAATAAGAATAGATACAGTCATTGTTCTGGATAATTCCTCAAGTCATAAAATTCATCAGGTAAGAGCTAAACAAAAAGAATGGTTAGAAATGGGATTGTATTTATTTTTTTTGCCAACTTATAGTCCAGAACTTAATCTAATAGAGGGTGAGTGGCGTCAACTTAAAGCGATGCAGCAAGGGAACAGGGGGTTTCCCCCATGAGCGACTGCATCAAGAAACTCATCAAATCTCTGGTCGAATGTTTGAGGATGAATACGATTTAGCTTTAGCAGTTAAAGAAGGTATAAAAAAACGAAGTTACCAAGTAGGTTATCAGCTTCAACAGTGGACAATATCTGGAAATGTAGATAGTAAAAATTATCAAGTTTTTAACCTTTAATTAAGCCCACCTACTTACCAGTAAACCTAAACCTCCCAAACCTCCTGTAATCATGTAGCTAGCATCTGAACGGAAACTTAAAGGCTTTTGACATTATCGTTTTCTCAAAAATTAAGTAATCATATTGGAGCTATATGGAACTTCATACATCACTATAATAACACAATTTGTACTTGACCATTACTATGCAGGACTACCGAATAAAAATAATCATTATTATTATGAAGTCTGCGATCTTCGATCGCAGACTTCACCAGCGATTGCTATCACCTAAATCCTTACAAATCTTTGCCAAAACGCTGTCTAAAATTGGCTATTGATTTTGCTGGAAGTACATAATGTTCACAATGTAGATCGCCTGCTTCAAATTCTAATTCTTGCAAAATTTGGTAATGTAATTCAGACTGTTCTCCATCGCAAATTCCTACAGTAGGCTCCAGTTGCTCGAACTGAGATGATAGTAAAGCAGAAAAAGCACAACCCATGATATTAAAAGGATTTGAATTAAAAACTGCTTCCTTTTGAGCATTATTCATTATTTTTTCTACAGAGGGTAGTAAATGGACTGTGGTTTTTATAGGAAATGGCGATCGCAACATCCCTCCCTCACTAAATAAAATATCTTCCCGTTCCTGAAAACGCTTAATAGCTTGCTCTACTGAAAAACAATGAGGACCAGAATCATCAACAATTAGCGTACCAGGCTTAACCTGCATAATATCTAATACATTTGCGACATTTGTAGCTCCAACAATTAAAGTAGAGTCGTAAATTTCTTGGGGAACTGTTGTTTTTGATAATGCCAACTTTATTTTACCTTTAAAACCAAATTTATGTACTAAATTTTGTTCAATATTCTCCAGGAATTCTAACTTACTGTAAACGTCACAAAGAATAATTTCTTGAGGATGTGGCAAGCATTTCAACATTAACGGCAGCACATTCATTCCCACAGAACCTAAGCCAATAAATCCTACTTTTTCTGTACTTAAATCTCGACCACCTTGCTCGCATATCTTCTTAATAGTAAGTACAACAGCAGCACCAGTTGTTCTATGTCCAGTCGTAATTTTTGGCAAATCCTGACGATTAGCAATTGCCTTGGTAATTGCCAAACCATAATCAGTAGCAGAAGGAATTAAACCAGTTAAAGAAACAAACTTAGCACCAATTCTTCCAGCCATTTCTAATGCTTCAATAGTTACCTGTACTGCATCATCTTGATTGCTATATAAGTCAGAAATAAATCTAGGCAAAACTATTAGTGCAATTCGACCCCAATTAGTCTGTTTTATCATTCCCCAAAAAGGAAGATTTTCAAAGATATTTTCAATAATATAATCTCGACTCCAATCAAACATTTCTGGATCATATTCTCCCAAATAACCTAAGGCTGCAGCATCGACAGGAGGAATTTTACCCACAGCAAATAAAGATAACAAAGAACGAGATTCAATTTGTAGATACTCAGAATTTTTGGTTTGTACAACTTCCTTATTTAATGTTTCCTGAACTTCATTATTAATTGATTGAGAAATTGGCTCTTGAGAGACATTTTTATTTTGTATTAGTTCTGTCATAATATTACTTAACTCAGCAATTATTGGCTGTAATAATAAAGTTTTTACTGAGAGACTAATGTTGAAATTTGTGGATATCTTAGAAGCTAATTTTACTGCGGTTAGAGAATTACCCCCCAAATCAAAGAAGTTATCATATATTCCCACCTTTTCTATTCCCAATACTTCTTGCCAAATCTCTGCTAATACCTTCTGTGTCTCTGTTTCTGGAGCTACATACTCCGTTGACACACTACTAGCCACATCCGGTACAGGCAAAGCCTTACGGTCTACCTTACCATTCGGTGTCAGAGGCAGTTGCGACAACACCATCAACCCCGATGGCACCATATACTCTGGCAACCTTGACTGTAGATACTCTCTCAACTGCGGGATCAGTTCCTTTCTCAACTGGGAACTCAAGGGATTATTCCCGTAATTGACCCAGTTACCTGCTGCCACCGATTTTTGAGTTAGGGGTGTTAACACTATCCCTTCTTGGGCTAAGGAACTGCGCACAAATACCCCATCCATCAATTCTGGGCCTCCCTGAGCAGACCAACACAACTCTAAACTATACCCTAA
>NZ_JAAHIE010000563.1:0-4436 GCF_010671945.1 Moorena sp. SIO4E2 | reverse complement strand
AACGGGCAAGATGCCCGTTCCACCAAGATGCCCGTTCCACCAAGATGCCCGTTCCACCAAGATGCCCGTTCCACCAAGATGCCCGTTCCACCAAGATGCCCGTTCCACCAAGATGCCCGTTCCACCAAGATGCCCGTTCCACCCACCAGGTCAAACAGCTTTTAGGAGATGCACCCGGCATAAGGGACAAGAGTTTCAGTTTTTTTTTCTGATTTAATAATATGTCGTTTAAATGCGCGACAGCTTAAACACTTCTGCCGTTTACCCTGTCACCGAAACGTATTGTAAGTTTTCTTTTCTCACTCTTAATACTGAATGTTTAACTGAGGCTAGTAAATAGTGGTGTATTAATCAAAAAGTTTAAATGCACCCACTATTAACTCTCTGTGTAATCAGTTTTTCCCTCAGCCTTCTTAGCGTCGCTCTAATTAAACAAAGCTTAAGTCAACAACTTATTGACATCCCCAACGAACGCAGTTCCCATAGTCAACCCACACCCAGAGGGGGTGGGTTAGGTTTTATTATTGCCTTTGCTATTGCCATCATTGCCAGCCAATTTCTTGGTCTTAACCTGATTGATTCCGGACAAAATACGCTTTGGTTCGCCCTCATTCCCTTGGTAATTATTGGCATTATCGACGATTCGCGAGGAGTTCCTGCCAGCGTTCGCTATCTAGTACAATTCTCGGTTGCTACCGTCGTGGTCGCCTCCTGTGGTGCTTTTCCCTTTCCTGGGCTAGCTCACCTAGGTATAGCAGGCGAGCTTATTGCTACTCTACTCACCATCATTGGCATGACCGCCCTGATTAATTTCTATAACTTCATGGACGGTTTAGATGGCTTAGTAGGCGGAGTAACTGCTGTACAGTTAGGATTTTTTGCCCTCTGGTTGAATCAGCCCCTTCTCTGGCTATTGGTAGCAGCTTTAGCAGGATTTCTCTATTGGAACTGGTCACCGGCCAAGATTTTTATGGGGGACGTCGGTAGTACTGTGTTAGGTGCTGTGGTGGCGATAACCCTCCTAAGTCAGAATCATAATCCGACTTCTGCTTGGTCAGCACTGGTATTGACTTTACCTCTAATCGGCGATGGGATCTATACCCTCTGTCGGCGGCTGCTGCGTGGTGAAAATATCTTCAAAGCTCACCGTAGTCATCTGTACCAGAGGCTCCAGCAATCAGGCTGCTCCCATAGTCAAGTGGCGATTACCTATATTTGCATAACTCTTCTGATGGCCTTTAGTATTGATTTCCTAGGAACCATAGGAGCTTGGAGTAGTTTAGCTTCCCTAATTGTGGCGATCGCCTGCGCAGAAACTTACCTACGGACGCGTATGCTGTCGTCTACTTAGGCGTTCCTGAATTGAAGTATGAATTTAGATTGTCTGGTTTTGAGAAAGCCCCCGTTGGTTCCCAGGGCTGTTTCATTCTCAAGAAAATAGAAGATAATCAAAGATAATTACTCTTAAGTGCCAAAAGTCAGGATATAGCTCAGATTATAGCTCATTGTATTGATCCAGCGCGGTAAAACCGCGCTGGATCGCTTTTATACATTGATATTTAGTCTTTTATTCGTAACCATAAGAAGTTTTAAACTCTAAAAATTGACGACAAAATTCGTGAATTTATATCTTGATTTTCCTCTGTGATGACCATATTTATGAGTTTTGTAGCTATGACATGCGCGGGCATTTTAAGTCGGGTTTGAGGAAACCATGCCATCCCCGTATATTGGGAACTTCTTGGTAAAAAATGAAATAGCAGTTTCGGCCAACAAAAAAAAGTAATTGCACCAGTATTACCCTTACTGCGTCCTTATCCAGTTGTCTTGTTAGGAGACCTTGGCCTTTCGGCCACGCTACGCGAACGGTGCGTAATTTCAGAGCGTGAAGCTAGCCAAGTGGCGCGAATTTCTGGGGGATAGACTTGGCATTACGTCAGAGGGGACATGCTTATAGCAATCCTATCTGATTCGTGAAAGAAATGGGCTGCTTTAAGGCAGAAGGCAGAAGGAACCCACCCCTAACTCCTCCCAGGAGGGGAATGGCAGAAGGGACAGGAGTTGGAGCTAGTTTTTAAGAAGTCCAGTGATTTTACAAGCGATGCAGAGGTGCGACCCGTGGCGAATTTAATTCGCCTACGGAAAACGCACCATTACGGTCTTGGGGGTTTCCCCCACTCGCGCTTTGCATCAAGACAATGATTTAGGATTGCTAAGCACCTACACAGAATTAATTGCCTACTCCCAATCTCTGTAACCCTTACCCTGCAAGGCTTTGAGTTTTGTAAAATGTGTAATTAATTTTGTGTACCTGCTTATATCTGATGACGAGCAAATTTATATGGCTCTAAAAAATTTAGTAATTAAACCGGGAATGTTGCGAGTTTATCAAGACATTTATTATACAAATAAAACATAATTTATTAAATTTTAATTTGGCGGCATATTGGAAGCGTAACTATCGAAGCAAGAGTCCTAAATAACCTTGGTATATCCTGAAAAGTATCCAGATTATATCAGGTTCGGATAATTAGTTATAAAAAATCATTACCCTTGAAAGCTTACTTCTTTACTTCTGCCTTCTGCCTTCTGCCTTCTGCCTTCTGCCTTGCTTTCGGCGCTTAGTATAAGTATTCAAACGGACATGATATTAGTCAACTTACTTTATCATTTTAGGCGGCTCGTTGGGGTATTGATACAATGTTCAGATATTACAAAACTGGAGGCGAAAATCGGGTAAACACGATAGTTAATATTCAGGGTTAACTTGGTATTATATTGCTCATTAATATCGCTTATTTTAATTGATATAAGTTTCCTTATAATATTTACAAAAAATGAGAGTGGATGAGTATATTTTTCACCCGAATGAAGAGAAACGTTCTGTGAAAATGCACAGTGAGTTTTGGATATAATTATATGGATCTATCTGGGTTGAATCGATGGAACTTTGGTCAGACCTAGCTACTGATCTGATGAATCTCAAACCTCATAAACACCTCAATTTTATCAAAGACATGAAAGCTCTATCCCTTATAAAGTCTATAGTGTAGCCATATTTTCACCCCTTAAGAGGGACTATTTGGGTTGGGAAGTGATTAACCGGAGATGAGATTATATCATGTCCGGTGCTTTCGGTAGTCTTCATAGTTTTCTGAAAAATTTTTCTGCAAATAATTTCACCATTTGTTCATTTTAGAGTAATTCACAAACTATTCACAAACTAGTGTTATCTCTTTCTAAATATAGTAGCTATTCATTTTTTTTTACTATCCGGATTTAGAGTTGATACGGTGTATTAATAATCGGGATACTTCATGGTTTAATTCCAAAATTATGATGCTTGTTAATTGAGTTATTAACATTTTTTTATTGTATTATGATGACCACCGAATAATTCTTTTAGTGAAAAAAAATATTTTTATCCTAGATTAGGGATGTTAATCAATGCCATCCACCTATTATCTATAGGGTTCAAGGGGAACGATTCCAACAATACTACTTAGTTGGTGAACACACTATGGTTAACTCTATAAATTCTCAGGACGAGTGAGGACAAAGCTTATGCTTTTAAGGCAGAAGGCAGAAGGCAGAGGGCAGAATTAATAAGGTCTTAAAGGCAATCAGCGCCAATCAAAACTGTACCTCATAGCTATGAGAAACGCTATATATAGCATTTCCAAATAGCTCATAAAACCCAAGACTGATTTATCAGCACACCAAAAAATCCTCGGATCGTCTTGATGCATCCCTCTTTCATACTGATCCGAAGTTCCCTGATCCGAAGTTACCTTGTTCTATCACTTCTATGTTTACATCTCAAATAGAAATGCTATGGGGAATCATCGCCAGAATCAGCACTGCCTCTACTTAAGTGCCAATTGCACTTTTTCCCACAGTATCCCTATCTCGGTCTTACCCCAATCTCCCCCCAATCTGGGTCGAAAATCCCGTTGTTTGGAGGTCGTCGCTACAGATAGGGGCGGATCTAGCTCTAGTCAGCGCTGTCGTGCCACTGGTGGGGCAGAGAATCATTAATCTAGGGTTCCAGTGACCCTAAATCGCACAAGCAATAACCTTCTGAATTCGTTATCTTTATGAAATCCTATATTAACTACCTGCTGATTAAGCTTTATGGTGGCTATAACTCAATCTCCAGACGGCAGAAGCGCCAGTTCCTCGTTGCTCTAGATGCATTTTTATTTTGCCTTGCTATTTATCTAGCTTTTTGGCTCCGCTTCGACGAAACACTTCCCCTCTCAGGAATTGTTCAGTATGCTTGGCTAATTATCCTGTTAATTGTGGTCAAACTTATAGGCTTCCAAGTCTGTGGCATTTATCGTCCTATTCTGCGCTACACAAGCCTAGAGTTTATTACCACAGCACTCCAAGCTGTTTTCTACAGTTCCGGAGTTTTAGTGATCCTCGCTTACTTA
>NZ_JAAHIE010000562.1:0-4448 GCF_010671945.1 Moorena sp. SIO4E2 | reverse complement strand
CGCCCAAAAAAAGTTTGGTTATTTTGATAATAGCTAAAGAGCTACTCTTATTTAAATGAAACTGAAAGATTTCAGTAAATACGATTAGTTTAATTGCTGCATATGGGGAAGTTTATCTGCCCCATATGCTAGTGCTTTAGAAAGTCCAGGAGATCACAAAGTTTTCAGATATTCAATCAAGGCTTTCTTATCCTGTTCAGGTAAATCAGTGCCATAAATATGTCCTTGGTTACCGTTAGCTATAACGCTAGTATCGTATCTGAAACCCTCCTTCTCAGCATTTGCGCCCTCCGAGACAAAGCCGACTTCTTCGGGATCATAGACATCATATCCCCGGTAAAATACCTTCGTCCGGTTTTCAGGAGTTTCCAGTAAGTTTGTTAGATTAGGCACCGAACCATTATGGAGATAAGGAGCTCTTAGCCAAAGTCCATCAAGGGCTACTGCCACATAACCATTAGTCTTACGCAGGTAGTCAAAGTCCCATTCATAGTCTTCAGCGTACTCATTATAAGCATCAGCTGCTTCCTGAGTCCACATATCTAAGCGGTTGCGGTCAGTACCAATCTCATCGATCTCAATAACAGTTCCTGTCCGTTCTCCACCAAAAGCATGGCAGGATGCACAGGTATTGGCAAAAATCTCACTACCTTTTGCTGCCAATGTTTGATTAACCTCAAAAGGATATGGGGGAGGAGGTAATTCAGTAATATAATCTTCTACCCGCTTTAAACCTTCGATATTAATCGACTTCCTAGTAGCACCATCCCCGATTGCCCCAGTCTGGATGGTTTCCGTCAGTGACGTTTCTAAGCCATCCCAATGATAGGCAAATCCTTCATGCATCTTTTGATTCCAAAGGGGCATCATGTCGGAGTTGTCAACAGAATCATCTAGAGGCTGATCTAAGTATCGAAACTTAACAGGGTTGAACGGAGAGATCCGACCAGGTCCCCAGTCGGGACGGGAATCCATCCAAGCATATTCTTCCCCAAGTTCCAGAATTGATTTCCTAGTTTGAGGAATAATTACATAGCGATAAAGTAGTTTATCAAACCAAGAAAGTTCATAATTATATCCAATTTCTCCAAGAATATAGTCCGCTGTAAATCGTGGATCATTGCCACAAGCTTGCAGAAATCGGAGGTAGCCTTGAGAATCAAACTTATTTGACGGCCCTGCTGCAATAATCGTGGGTTTATCTTTAGGAGTTTTGCGAAATGTAGCCGTATGACAAGCAGCACAAGTTATGCCCTGACGGGGAAAACCAATAGTTTTTTTAGAAAAGCCAATGGGCAATTCTTTCCCCTCTTCCCAAGTAATTCCCAAAGATGTATAACCCCCCGGTCCTGGGAGTTTGTCAGGAAATATCCGGGGAAGCACCAGCCAAATTAAATACGGTACACCTTCAGCATTTTCTGTGCCAATGGAACCATATTTGAAGTGTTCTTCTGGCGACTCATAATCGTAATAGGTGGGAGGATTGGGGTCTTCTCGAAATAGGTTGTACCATCCCACATAGGCTACAACTCCAGCCAGCAGTAAAATACTAATCACAATCGTTATTAGTATTTTCCCTAATTTCGTCTTCACCATTTCCATAACGTTATTTTTCTCCCTACTGCTAGATAGTGCTGAGTGCAGTGCTAGGTGATAAGTCTCACTATTACCGAAAAGTTAGGATAATCCCTTGGCTGTTTCTGAAATAAGGGGTTGTCCAGTTTGCAGGGCAAGGAATAATAGAATTCCTTGGATAACTGCGAAGACAAGGTCAACCAAAGCGATACTCAGAAATCCCAGATCTTGACCAAATAACAAGACAGCCGTTATAAAAAACGTAGCTCCACCACCTCGTGTGACCAATATCGACATCCAAGCTGTTGCTTTATAGCGATAGGGATCAATGGCACCAGGAATGTATAAAATACTGATTTCCAGCAACAGCAACCCTGCAGCACGTACCCAGATAATCGGCACTGGAATTTGCATTTTTAATAACGAAAGCATGACTTCTGGGAAGAACAATAAGGGAATGACAAAAAACACCACATTGATAATGATGCCAAGCCATACCACACGACCAAACCATTTAGCGTAAGTGTTCATTTTACCTCTTGCTTGAATCTGTTGTTGTAATCTCTTTGTTTAATGTATTGGTTTATTTTTGTTGTCCATAATTGTTGACATTTATCCCTTACTAAAGAGTCTTCATGTACTCTACTAAGGCATCTTTTGCTTCTGGAGAGAGGTCAGTTCCATACAGGTGACCACTCTTTAAATTGCCAGGAATTGTTGTATCAATCTTAAAGAATTCCTTGGTATTATCCTCGGCTACATCGGAAACAAAACCAACCTTTTGCTGATCGAAAACATCATCACCTCGATAGAATTCTTTGGGTCGGTTTTCGGGGGTTTCTAACAAGTCTCTGAGAGTTGGTACTGAACCATTGTGTAAATAGGGAGCTCGTAGCCAAACTCCATCTAGGGGCACATTGGCATAGCCATTGGTCTTGCGGAAATGTTTGAAACGCCGTGGCGTGCCGACAAAGAGGGTATTTTGATTAGAAAGCAGTTCATAGGTGTAGGAATCCAGGCGATATCGGTCTGTACCAATTTCTTCAATAGGTGTTACCTTGCCAACCTTTGAACCACCAAAAGCATGGCAGCTGGCGCAGTTGTTTTCATAAATTGGCTTACCCACTGCTGCCAAATTCTGGTTAATCTCATAGGGATAGGGCGGGGGTGGTAATTCCCACAGCCAATCAGCAACCCGTTGAATCCCATCCAAATCTACCGTGGTTGGTGTGACCCCTGCACCCAAAGCAGCGCTCAGGTTCCGCTCATCCACCGAGTCGTTATCACCATCCCAGTGCAACTGCAAACCCTCACGAGGCTTCTGATTCCAGATGGAGGGAAAATCTGCACCACCAATCAGTTCATCAGGATCTAAGTGATCCATTGGGAAGCGAAATTGCAGGGATTTATAGGGATTAAAAGTATCCACCCGCCCAGGACCGCGATCAAGTTGGTTATCTAAAAAGGCGAGTAGGCTACCCTGAGCAATTAAAGCATCCCGAGTCTGGGGAATAACCAGGTAGCGATAAATCAATTTCTGGATCGGGTTGAACTTTTCCCCTTGGGCTGCAATCTCTGCCAAAATCCGGTCAGCGTTGAATCGTGGATCAAATGCTACTTCGGAGATTAACTTGATGTAGCCCGATAGATCGACCGTATTGGAAGGCATGGTGGTGATTACCCTGGGTGTACTATCGGGGGTATCTCGCACTGTACCAGCATGGCAGACTGCACAATTTAAACCAACACGGTCAACGAAAATCCGACGCTTTGAAAAGCCGATGGGTCTGTCTTGTCCTGGTTCATAGATAAAGCCTAATGAAGCATAACCCTCACCGGGTAGCTTATCTGGGAAAATTGCTGGCAGTACTTTCCAGATCCAGTAGGGAACTCCATTCACTGGCTCGCTGCCGATGGAACCATACTTAAAGTGGTCATTAATATCTGCATATCTAACTGGGGAGTTGGATATCAACGGCCAAGCTATCACTAGGGTGATGACCAGTACAACTCCGATAATAAGAAGCCAAAACCGCTTTAAGCTTTTGAAAGCACCCTTGAGTAGGGTTGGGTTTTCTGATTCACTCATAAGTTTCTTAGCTGTGATCTATAAAATAGTGCGTCAGTGTTCAGTGCTCAGTCCTGAGTAGATCAAGACTTACCCTTGTATCCAAAAATGAACGCCATTTGTAGGGGTACACAGCCGTGCCCCCTCAACCTATGTACCGTAACATCCTAACTCCTATAGAAAAAAGCGTTCGAGGAAAGCGATTAGCCCGAAGGGCTACGCTACGCGATCGCATTCTCTATAACATGTAAAGAAACAAAAATGTTTCTTACAAAAGGTTTTTATTCCTCGTTGTTTACCAATATAATTAAGAATTAGGAGAATGGCGGTGGATCAAATACAGTCATCACCTGTTCAATCATTTTGTCGTGGTCGTCATTATATCGGCGCACATCGTAGCAGCCTAGGGGGTTTTGTAGGGCATTGACCAAGCACTTGTTGCAGTAGGTGCAGGGTCGTTCTGGCAAGTCTTTTCCTTGCTGAAACTGCTGGACTAGGTCATTATTGGCAACCAGAGGACGGGCGATACTAACTGCATCACAGAATCCTTCACTAATCGCCTCACGGATGTAAGATGCTTGCTGAAAACCTCCCGTGCAGATGACTGGGATATTGACATGCTTTTTGATTTCCCGAGCATCACTGATGCTAATACCTTGGTATTTATCTAGGAGTTCCTGCATGGTTTGACTTGATACAAACTCCCGGAAGGAGTCGTCCAAGGCTTTATCCTGTACATCTTTGCCGATTATCGGCTGAGTCGAACCCTTTCTGTAAACTCGGTTCCACAAGAACAAGAAGATGG
>NZ_JAAHIE010000561.1:0-4454 GCF_010671945.1 Moorena sp. SIO4E2 | reverse complement strand
GAAGATGGTTGGTTTAATACTGGGGATTTAGGATTTATCCAGGCAGGAAATTTAACAATAACTGGACGACAAAAAGATGTAATTATTATCAATGGTCTTAACTATTATAGCCATGAAATAGAAGCAGTTGTGGAAGAATTATCAGGAATAGAGGTTTCTTATACTGCAGCTTGTGCTGTGCGAGAAGCTGATGGTAATACAGATAAATTAGCTATATTTTTGAGTACAGAAAAAACAGATGATAATGAGTTAATAAATCTGCTCAAAGAGATTCGCTCGGTTGTCGTTAAATCTATTGGTATTAATCCCGATTATTTAATTCCTGTAGACAAAGAACTAATTCCCAAAACTGCTATTGGAAAAATTCAACGCACACAACTGAAACAACGTTTTGAAGCGGGTGAGTTTAAGTCTATTCAGAAACGGTTTGATATTTTACTAGAAAATAGCAACACAGTACCTAAGTGGTTTTACCGCCCCAAATGGCGAGATAAAGAAACAGTAATTTGCAAATATCCGACCGAAAAAGGTTTAACTTTAATCTTTGTTGATGGTTTAGGATTAGGAAATTTATTGTGGAATAATTTACAGCAAAATAATCAAGATTGTTTGAAAATTAAAACCACCAGTTTAGAGTTCAATAAAATTGATGAAAATTGCTACTCAATTGCTCCGGGAAACCGACAACATTATCAACAGTTACTGGAGTCAATAGCACTCACAAAAGCACCCATTAGCAGAATCATACATCTAACTCAATACCAGGAATATGAAGAAATTACCAAGGTAGAGAGCATAGAACAGTCAAACTCTCAGGGAATTTATAGTTTATTACATTTGATTCAAAGCTTAGAAAAAATTCAGGGGACAAAACATCCGGTAGAATTATTGTGGGTGAGTAGTTACAGTCAGTCAGTTCTACCCACAGATAAAATAGCTTGTGAGAAAGCAACAGTGTTAGGGTTACTGAAAACTATCCCGATGGAAATGCCTTGGTTAAGTTGTCGTCACATCGATCTACCTGTAGCTGATTTGGAGGTAAATAGTAATTATATTTGGCAAGAGTTGTGGGATGTTTGCCCAGACTCAGAAATAGCATACCGAGATGGAAAACGCTTGGTATCAGGTATAGAAGCGGTAGATATGACATCAGCACCTCAACAGGAATTACCATTTAAACAAGGTGGTATTTATCTGCTGAGTGGGGGATTAGGAGGAATAGGTATAAAAGTTGCCAAATATCTGTTAGAGTATTATCAGGCGAAACTCATATTAGTGGGTAGAACGCCCCTAGATGAAATATCTGATAAAAATCAAACCTATCAACAGTTGCAGCAGTTGGGGGAAGTGACTTATGAAGCAGTAGATATTTGTAATTTAGAGAAGTTACAACAGATAGTAGGCAAAACTATATCAGAATGGGGAGGTCAACTGGATGGAGTAATCCATTTAGCTGGAATCTACCAAGAAAAAATGCTAGTTTCGGAAACCAAAGAAAGTATAGCTAGAGTTCTAAAACCGAAAGTTTGGGGGACTTTGGCGCTGCATGAATTACTTAAAGAAAATCCAGAGGGTTTGTTTGTCCACTTTTCTTCTATATTTGGCTTGTTTGGGGGAATATCTATAGGAGCTTATTCGGCGGCTAATCGTTTTATGCAAACCTTTTGTGATTACCAAAAATCTCACAACTCTATCAAAAGCTATTGTTTGGCTTGGAGTGCTTGGGATGAAACCGGTATGAGCCGAGGTTACCAAATCGAAAAACTCAAGCGTCAACAACGTGACAGAGGTTACTATTCTATGTCACCCTTACAAGGTATGTATTCGTTTTTGGCGTCTCTATCTTGTCATCATACTAATCTGCTAGTGGGTTTGGATGGTAGTAAGCCTCAGATCCAACGTTGGAGTTTTGATTGTCAAAGTTTACAACAGTTAACTGCTTATTTTACTGCTAAGACAGGGTTTATTATGAATCAGTTGCAAAAGTTGGAGGTACGCGATCGCTTTGGTCAACGAACTGATTGTCGGTGGATACAACAAGCACAAATACCTTTGACTGAGACTGGAGAAATAGATCGAGAGCAGTTGATAACGAGTGAGTTAGTCGGTTATAGCACTCATCAACAAACTAAACCACGGAATGAAACTGAACGTCAGCTTGTAGCTATTTTCCAGGAGGTATTGGGGGTATTAAGTGTGGGTATCCATGATAACTTCTTTGAATTGAAAGGCGATTCCCTAAAGATGACTCAAGTTGTTTCTCGTGTGCGAGAAACTTTGAACGTGGAGTTACCTGTAAGTCGTTTGTTTGAAAGTTCCACTGTGGCTAAATTAAGCGATTTATTTGAGGAGCGCGATAATAGTCACTTATCTTTAGCAAAACAACTACAAACTGCTTCTAATAATCAAGAAAATCGGGAGGAAATTGAACTGTGAAAACCTTAGAGAATTTTTTGTCTGAGCTAGCTCATCAAGATGTCAAATTATGGGTTGAGGATGGACGCTTGCGTTGTAATGCCCCAGAGGGGGTTTTAACATCAGATATCCGAACTCAGCTAACCGAACTTAAGCAAGAAATTATCACTTTTTTAGAACAAGCTAATTTAAATACAGACGACAAGCAGCTCCCACTTACACCTATTGAGCGAAATGGTAATCCTCTACCATTATCATTTGCCCAACAACGGTTGTGGGTTTTGGAAAAATTGGGTACAGTAAGCAATGCCTACAATGCCCCGTTGACCTTCCATCTGAGAGGGACATTGCAGCTAGTAGCTTTAAAGCAAAGTCTTAACCAGATAATCACTCGTCACGAAACTCTCAGAACCACATTTAAGGAAATCAATGGTACACCTATACAGGTAATCCAATCTCCTTATGAGTTAGAACTACCAGAAGTAGACTTGAGTGGATTAACACTATCCCAACAGAAAACACAGGTACAAAACTTGCTCCAACAAGAAAATCAGCAACTCTTCAACATAGAAGAACAAGATACACCAATACGGGCAAAGTTATTCAAGTTGGGTGAAAAAGAACACATACTCCTAGTGATATTACATCACATCGCAACTGATGGCTGGTCAGTGCCAGTATTTGCTAAAGAACTTTCAGCCTATTACCAAGCAGCAGTCACGGGGAAACCTTCTCCATTGCCAGAACTACCAGTGCAGTATGCTGACTTCGCTGTATGGCAACGTAACTGCTTGCAAGGGTCAGTCCTAGAAACACAACTGAATTACTGGAAGGAAAAACTCAAGGAACTACCTCAACTGCAACTGCCAACAGATCATCCCCGACCAGCTACAGAAACTTTCCGGGGTGGGGAGCAAATCATTAGTTTATCAGCACCACTGACAGCAAAATTAAACAAAATTAGCCAGGAGCAGAGTGTTACTTTATTTATAACTCTGTTAGCAGCTTTCAAAGTGTTACTGTGTCGTTACAGTGGTCAGGAACGGATAGTAGTGGGTTCACCCATCGCCAACCGCAACCGCAAGGAACTTGAAGGGTTGATCGGGTTTTTTGTGAACTCCCTGGTGATGTATACAGACCTGAGTGGGGAACCGACTTTCCTAGAAGTTTTGAATAGAGTCCGACAAACAGCATTAGAAGCTTACGCTCATCAAGACCTACCTTTTGAAAAATTAGTGGAGGAGTTGCAACCAGAGCGTTCTTTAAAGCATAATCCTTTATTTCAAGTTGTGTTTGCCCTTCAGCAGACAGAAACAGTGGTGTCAAATTTTAGCTTGCCCAACTTAGAGATGAGTTTACACCCAGTGGCAGAAGTTGAAATGACGGTGCGAATGGACTTAGAATTGCACTTATGGCAAGAGGGAGAAGAACTAAAGATATGGTGTGCTTATAACCGAGACTTGTTTGAAGCAGAAACGATCGGCAGAATGCTGTCACATTATCAAGTATTGTTATCTGCAGTTGTTGAGAATCTAGATGTACCAATCAGTCAATTGCCATTGATGACAGAGGCAGAGTTAGACCAGATACTGGTAGAATGGAACAACACAACAACAGATTACCCAAAAGACAAATGTATCCATCAATTATTTGAGGAACAGGTCGAAAACAACCCAAATTCCATAGCAGGAGTATTTGAGGAGCAAAAGCTGACCTATTCGGAATTAAATAGCAAAGCTAATCAACTAGCACATTATTTGCAAAAGTTGGGAGTAGTTCCAGAAACCCTAGTAGGTATATGTGTAGAGCGTTCAGTAGAGATGGTAGTAGGTTTATTAGCCATACTCAAAGCCGGAGGAGCTTATGTGCCATTAGACCCGGCCTATCCCCAAGAACGCCTAGAATATATGTTCGCTGACTCCCAAGTGTCAGTGTTACTAACTCAAGAACAATTATTAGCTCAACTCCCCCAACATCAAGCCCAAGTAGTCCTTCTAGATAAAGATTGGGAAAAAATAGCAACTGAAACACCAGAAAAA
>NZ_JAAHIE010000560.1:0-4470 GCF_010671945.1 Moorena sp. SIO4E2 | reverse complement strand
ACCACTTCCTGGTGCTTATAGCGCTACGGAACCACACCGACCCCATCCCGAACTCGGAGGTGAAACGTAGCTGCGGCGAAGATAGTTGGTGGGTAGCTGCCTGCTAAAATAGCTCAGTGCCAGGATAATTAATTTAGACTAAAACCTCCTTAGGTAACCTTGACCTGAGGAGGTTTTGGTTTTAGGGATAATTGTACTTCCCCATCAGGCCACACCTAAAATTTAGCCACTTAAAATAGCCACTTAAAAGGGAGAAAGAAATCTCAAGAGTATGCTACCAACCGATGCCAGGGCGTTGCCTAAATTAGAACCTCCTTTAGAGGTTGCAGAATTTTGGGCAATTTCTATGCCTTTAACTAAACTCTGTGACGCCTGGTATCCAGGAATATTTCCTTGTTCTTTAAAGAGTTCACTAGCGATAGTACCATCTTGGGTCGCTGCTACTTCCTCTCCCAGTCTGAAACGAGCCATACCACGAGCCAAAAAAGCTGGAGCAAAGTCAGGCTTCATGCTCAAGGTTTTGTCGTAATACTCAATGGCAGTTTTGTAGTTACCTCTTTTGGCTTCTACTACTCCCCACGCATAGAAATCTTCTGCGGTACCTGCATAATCTGGAATACCGATGGTTCCTTGTATATAAGCATTACTCAAGCTCACACCATACAATTGGGCATTAACTAAAAACGCTTCCCTCAGGTCAGTACTGAATAAGTTAGCACCAGCAAGATTAGCACCAGCAAGATTAGCACCATTGAGAGAAGCACCACTGAGATTGGCACCACTCAGGTCAGCTCCTGTCAAATTAGCACGGCTGAGATTAGCACGACTCAAGTCAGCCCCAGCGAGATTAGCACCCACTAAGTCAGCCATAATCAAACCTACCCTAGTTAAATCACACCCTTGACACTGTTTGGTTGACAGTAACTGTTGAGTATGAGCTAGATTTTCAGCTTTAGCAATGGTGCTGAGGCTGGTCGTGGTTAGTAAAGCCGCAGTGGTTAAAATGGTGAGTTTGATGTTCATAGAATTCATTGTTTTTAAAACAGCTGCTAATTATGAATTAGTAATTATGAATTATGAAGTGTAAATTAGCAATTATGAATTATGAAGTGTAAATCCTAGTTGTGGTTAAAGTTTTTAGTTAATGTGATAGGCTAAACTTCTAAACCCCTTTAAAGTTTAAACTTTAAACCTTAAACTTTAAACCTTAAACTTTCATAAGTATCCCTAATTTTTAAAAAATTGGGTAGCGAAGTTTTGCGATCGCGTTGGTGATAGTGCCCTTGCTTTGAGAATTGCCGCTGTTAAAAAGACGTAGGACACAACCCCAACTATTGCCAAGAGTATACTATTAACATATCCCATCGCATTCCACAAGGCATGCAGAGCAGAAGCATTCAGATAGCCAATGCCTATGATCTGCCAACGCTTACGGGGTTTGAGGACGCTTAACCCAACAAAATACCCGAAGTATCCACTATAAGCCATGTGTCCTGCCACTGAGCCAAGAACCCGAGGAATCAGCAACTGCAATCCTAACAGGTCACCCTCCAATTCAGTAGTTGGCAGTATCACACCCTCTATAATATTCGGCACATATTGCCCTAAGGTTTCTACCAAGGTAAATCCCACCCCCGATGCTGTCCCCAATAAAATTCCATCGAGGGGTTCCCAGACACCAATTCTTTCTCGCCAAGGGGTACGCAGGAAATGTCCCAAAGCATATAGTCCCAGCATAGGTATAGCCTTGAGCAACTCTTCCATTAACCCAGCACCAAAAAACATCCGGATGAATAAAGTAGTCAAGTTGACAACTTCACCTAGTTGTGGTATGTCGCCAGGTAAAATTCCCCGAAAAATTTTGATAAATAGGGGCAGCAGCGGGCTGACCAAAATTAAACTGGTGGATAGAGTACTACCCAGCAGAACCCACCAAGGTTTAGGTTTGCCACAAAGTTGGTAAACAAAGTAATAGGCTAATCCTGCCAAGTAGGCAGCTAGCAAAAGATTAAAAACTACTGGTTGACCAACTGCAGCAAACATTGATACCACAAAGAGTACAGTCACGATACCAGGAGCCAAAAAAGCTTTTTGATTTAAATCCCGTCCTGTTGAAAAGATGGGAAACAGTTGGGTAAAGGTGACATAATCGGTCTGAGGCTTTGGTATCTTGCTAATCGGTTTTAGGGGTTTTTCTATGGCAATAGTTTGGGATGGGATAGATGGTAAATTAAGGGATGTCGTTACCTCGCACTCAAAGATGAATTTTGGACCATCGTGACCCAACTCAATCCGATCCCCGGAGTGCAATTGCTGACAACCCTGCAAATATTCGCCATTCACATAGGTACCATTCACACTATCAAGGTCACAAATTTCCCAGCGGGGACAGCCATTTTTTAGAGGGGTCAGAGGGCTAATTACCGCATGACGGCGCGATACGCTGACGTAGCGATAGGGATCTAAGGAAATTTTACAGTTAGGGTCACGTCCAATGACGTTATCCTCTAATTCAGAAAGGGGTAGTAGGGCGAGTATCTCTTTGTTATCGCTAGTGGAAAGCTGGCGCAGAAATCCACTGTAAACTTGACCAGTCATTGCTACTTTGGTCGTTATTGGTTATTCATACTCCCCATGCTAATCCGGCAGGGGATTCTAGTTTCAAGAACGTTTCTTTGGTTTGCAGATCTCTCGATCAACACAGATAGAAGAAACATCGACCCTCCTGTCTTGATGGAGAGCGCGAGTGGGGGTTTTCCCCAAGACCGCGCTGCATCGCTCGCATACTTCCCAAATGCCCAACAGTCCCCTTAGCAGAGGCTTTGGATTACTTTGGCTGCATTAACATCACCAGCATAGTAATCAGTTGTCCAACGTTTTTGTATATCCTTGGATCCTAATCATCCACCGTTTTCAATGGTTTCTAGCAAAGGAATTGCACCACCAAACGAATTGCACTACTATATTTTAATAATGTCCTTAGCCCTTTATATTCGCTCTGGCATCAAGCACCGCTAGGTAGAAAGAGAGACCACCGATAGGAATACTAGCAGCGAGGATAATTCCAGTCACCAAATTCCCTAACTCGGGGTCACCATAGGAAAGTTCAAAAATTGAACCCACAGCCGCAATCCCAGCAACACAGGCAATCATCAAAAACAGAGCACTTTTTGGGGTCATCATAAGCTTTTTTGTGAAATATTATTATCAGAAATCATAAGATTGAAATTAGCTGTGGGGCAATCAATTAAACCTAACCGCTAAGTAATAGGTCATATCTAGCCCGTTTTACTATTTATGATGCTTGGGTGTTAGTTAATTTAAAATTCAATATTAACAATTCCCAATTTTTAATTTATACCCATTAGATAAACCCTATTATAAGTGATTAACCGCACTTCAGATCAAATTTATAAGAGCAGTCACAGTTCAGTAAGTTGTAGAAGGTTAAGGGAGTAGAAAGATTACTGTGACTATAGCCATCGTAATTGAAAAGTTAACAAGAACAGGTCGTTATAGTCTTTCCCATCACCCCATCACCACCTCACCAGAGGTTTCACAAATAAACTCAGATTGGTATAGTTATTTAATTGGTTTCACCGCTTGGGGTGAGAACCCGTGCTTATTCAATTCTTCAGTCAAGGCTAGACCATTTTGCACCCGATCAACAAACATCACTCCTTTAAGGTGGTCTATCTCATGCTGAATGACGCGAGATAGTAATCCATTCGCCTTTAAGGTTCTAGGGCGTCCGTTTTGATCCTTGTAAGCTACTTCAATTTCGTCTGGACGGGTGACATCTAAATATACACCGGGAATGCTCAAACAACCTTCCTGGCCATCACACGGGGTGCTACCAAAACTCTTGATTTCTGGGTTAATTAACACCAGTGGTTGGTTATCTTGGTTATTAGGTTCACAGTCAACCACAATCATTTGCTTATTAATCCCGACCTGAGGGGCTGCCAAACCGATACCATCTGCACTGTACATGGTTTGCAGCATTTGCTCAGCTAATTTCCGGATGTTCTGGTCTACTTTAGCAACCCGCTTAGCAGGCTGACGCAGGACGCGATCGCCTAGATAATGAATTGTTAATGGTGGATTCTCTAATTTTTTCTTTTCAACGATAAGTTCAGCAGTCATGGGGTTATCGACTTGTGAGTCAGGGTATGCTTAGGGTTAGACGCTTAGCTGCTAAAGGATTAGAACACTCAACATACACATTCTTCAACAGAGTGCCTAAGACAGAGTGCCTAAGTTGGTCTATTATTATAGTCTTGCCTCGCTTTCTTAGTTTATCATGCCCCACGCCCCAAGAGCCTTCGCGCTGCGGTGCGACAAGGCGCTGCCTGAACCTCCTCAAGGGAACGCGCACCAAGAGAGGGGATGGGGACTGCGCCCCAATGATTTCATTGATTATCCCTGGTCGCCCATAGGTGGGTATTATGTCAAAATCGTACGTTTGTT
>NZ_JAAHIE010000056.1:0-24228 GCF_010671945.1 Moorena sp. SIO4E2 | reverse complement strand
AGTAGGGAGTAGGGAGTAGGGAGTAGGGAGTAGGAAAATAAAACAGCCATGCTTCCCATGAGCTAGTGCATCAAGATAGAATCAAATCTTATTACTATTCCCGATTCCCGATTCCCGATTCCCGTTCAAAAGTTAGTGATGAGGAACTTGATAAAATTGAACCAATATTATCGAAATTAGGATTAACCAGGGAAGAAATATTAGCTCTAGATACTGAAAAAAAAATATCTAACCAAGTAAAAGCTCGACTTGATAGACTAGATAAAAGGATACAAGATGAAATAATTCAAGAATTACAAGATTGCTTAGATCAAGATGAATATTTTGAGATTGATTATAAATATTAAATTTTAAAATAAATAAGTAACTAAAATGTTTAATAAACAATGGAATACAGAGTATGAGGGAAATATAATATCAGTTTTAAACACTTGGGGAATAATAAATTTTAGTCTAAAAACAAGTGAGGCAAAACTTTATATAAATGGTGAAAAACAAGATGAATGTAACCATATGCTAGTTATGGGAAAAGAACCAATCATGCAAGGAAAAATTGATCTAGGAAATGGTATGTATAAAATAGTCAAAGTATATATGAAATCTGGCTTATTTTCAGTACAAACTAAAATTTGTATAGATGATATTCAAATTGGTGGTGATAGGTTTTAAATAACTTTATGGAAATCCCTATAAATTCTAACTATAGATTTCCATAACATTGCCTAAAAGGGTACAAACTAGGCAATGTTGTGATTTGTATTTGCAGCATGGGCTTTAATACAAGAAGTCGCTAAGGGATGTGATTTTACCATCAAATGTTATGATCTTTGTTTGCGATCGCTATATATACTTAAGAAGCTTAAAAATTAAACAGGGTAGGCATTGCCCACCCTATTTATAGCGCTTCTCATAGCTATGAGGTACACATAATTTGGCGTTGCTGATTCTCAGTATGGTTTCGCCCCCCTAGCCCCCCAATTCTGGGGGGAAAAACTCTCAAAGTCCCCCAGAATTGGGGGACCAACGGGGGCTTTAATAAAACTAGATGATCGCGCATTCATTCCTTAATTCAGCAACGCCCATAATTTTTCCCCGATTCCCGATTCCCGATTCCCGATTCCCGATTCCCGATTCCCGATTCCCTAAAACCCAAAAATTTGTACCTGACCCAAATTGCTAGATTCACTCCATAGCACTTCTGAAAAACTCAATTGTTTCTTTCAACGCCACAATAAATCGATCAATCTCTTCAAAAGTATTATAAAAATACAAACTGGCTCGTGCTGTACCAGTTACTCCTAAACGATGGTGCAAGGGTTGAGTACAATGATGTCCAGAACGAATTGCTACACCGTCTTGATCCAACAGGGTAGATACATCACTAGCATCCAATCCTTTAACATTAAATGTTGCTAAGGCTGCCCTACCTTTACCATCTATTGTTGGTTGGGGACCATACATGATTAGATCGGGAATTTCCTGCAACTGCTTAAACAAATAAGCGGTTAATTCTTCTTCATAGCTATGGATAGTATCCATACCCAAGCCAGTCAAATAGTCTACTGCAGCACCAAGTGCGATCGCTTGAGCAATGGCTGGTGTCCCTGCTTCAAATTTATGGGGTAAATCCCCATAGGTGGAGTGATCCAGAAATACCTCGGCAATCATTTCACCACCACCTAAAAATGGAGGCATCCCTTGCAGTAAGTCCAGTTTCCCATACAGAAAGCCAATCCCGGTGGAAGCACACATTTTATGACCCGATGCCACTAGCCAATCACAATTCATAGCTTGGACATCAATGGGCATATGGGGGATACTTTGGCAAGCATCAATCATTACCATAGCGCCATAGTTGTGTGCGATCGCAATAATTTCGTCTACGGGATTAATACATCCCAAGGTATTGGAAACATGAACCACACTTACCAGTTTGGTTTTCTCAGAAATTAGCTGTCGGAACTGTTGTAAATCAAACTCCTGAGTCTCGGTCAATCCCACATACTTTAGTACGGCTCCAGTTTTCTGAGCAATAATTTGCCAAGGCACCAGATTGCTGTGGTGTTCCATAACCGAGAGAATAATTTCATCTCCCTGGCGCAGATTTTCCAAACCCCAGCTGTAAGCTACTAAGTTAATCGCTTCCGAAGCATTGCGGGTAAAAACAATCTCTTGTCGTGACTGGGCATTTACAAAACTAGCTACCTTATCCCGTGCCCCCTCATAACCGTCTGTCGCTCTAGTGCTAAGGGTATGGACACCTCGGTGAACATTAGCATTGTCCATTTCGTAGTAGTGGCGCAGTGCATCCAGTACTACTACCGGTTTCTGGGCAGTAGCCGCATTATCGAAGTAAATCAGCGGTTTACCGTTAACCTCCTGGTGCAAAATAGGGAAGTCAGCCCGGACTTGATCAGCAATGGTTTTTTCTTGAGTTAAGGTCATGTTACTGTTGAACGTTATTCCGTTCCCGTTTTGAACTGATGGCTATAGGACTTATGCATTTGCCCCCTAAATCCCCCGAGCGAGCAATCCCTCGCTCGGGGGACTTTGACATCATTACCACCCAATTTTGGGGGGCTAGGGGGGCGAAATTCACTTAACCGCGTAAGTCCTGGACTGTTTCCGAAAGTCTTTGCCTAAGAGAAGCTAGGGGAATTTGATTGAGTATTTCTGCTACAAACGCATCAATCAACAGGTTACTGGCATCGGTTTCCTTTAGTCCACGACTTTGCAAATAGAAGACTTCATCCGCTTCCAGCTGACTGACTGTAGCACCGTGGGAACATTTGACATTATCAGCTGTAATCTCCAACTGAGGCTTGGTATCAACTCTAGCCTTGGGCGATAGCAACAAATTGCGATTCAACTGAGCTGCATTGGTCAACTGGGCTGCTTGAGGAACAGAAACCTTACCATTAAACACTGCATGAGCACTACCATCTATAATGCACTTTTGCAGCTGATTACTGATCCCATTGGGATGATTCAACATCACCGCACTATGAGTATCTGCCAACTGTTGCTCACTAATCGCGGTTAAGCCATTTAGAATCGTTTCGGTCCCCTCACCCATCTGAAACACCTCCAGAGTATGGCGAGACAACTTCCCCCCAAAGGCTATGCCATGGCAACTATAAAAACTATTCCGAGCTTGTGCGATCGCACTCTTGCCGACATGGAAAGCCTGATTACTTTCCCCATCAACCCGGATATGAGTCACCCTGGCATTCTCCCCAACCCATACCTCGGTCACGGAATTCGTCAAATAAACACCCTGAGCGCTCGCCTCTTGGCCATGGCAATACTCTTCAACTAAACTCAGCTGACTACCAGGCTCCGCCACCACCAAACAACGGGGCTGAAAAAGCCTAGGCACCCCATCAGCCATGGAAACAAACAGCAGATGAATGGGAAGCGTTACCTCAGCATTCCTTGGCAACCAGATCACCGCCACATCAGTCAAACCAGCGGTATTGAGCAGCGTAAACACATCGGTTACGCCCTGGTGCTTGCCCAAATAATCAGCAATTCGACTCTGATACTCTGATGGCAACTCAGCCAAATTCCCTAAAAACACCCCTTCAGGCAATCCAGCCACAGAGGATAGCTCAGGGGCATAAATTCCATTGACAAATACTAATCGGCTGTTCATCGCCTCTGGCAAAACTACCGGACTAATATCCAAGGTGCTTGTATCAAAAGCTAAAGCAGCCTCAAAGGTCTCCTGCAACAGTGGCGACAAATCCGTAAACCGCCATTCCTCATCTTTAGTGGTAGGAATTGCTAACTCCTGAGCAATCCCCCTAGCGTGGTTACTTAGCTCTTGTAACCAATCCATCTCAACCGGATTATCCTGGCGACATTGCTCTAGCAGTGCCGACAAATAAGAAACCTCCCGTTTTACAGAAACTTCCATAGTCATCAGACACTCACCTCAGCAGTCTCGTCTTCCAGCACCCAGTCATAGCCACGGGATTCCAACTCTAGAGCCAACTCCTTACTACCAGTCCTGAGGATACGACCATCTGCCATTACATGAACAAAATCCGGCTCAATATAATTCAGTAAACGTTGGTAGTGAGTAATCAATATCATGGCATTCTCAGCACTTGCCAATTGATTCACCCCATTGGCCACAATCTTGAGAGCATCAATATCCAAGCCAGAATCTGTTTCATCCAAAATCCCCAGTTTCGGTTCTAGAAGTGCCATTTGCAGAATCTCATTCCGCTTCTTTTCTCCTCCAGAGAAGCCTTCATTGAGACTACGCTCTAGAAAGCTGGGATTCATTTTAACAATTTCCAGCTTTTCTTCAACTAAATCCTCAAAATCAAATGTATCAATTTCTTCCAATCCCTTGTGCTTGCGACGGGAATTGTAAGCCACCCGCAAGAAATCTAAATTACTGACACCAGGAATTTCCAATGGATACTGAAACGCCAGAAATACCCCAGCCAAAGAGCGTTCCTCCGGCTCCATTTCTAAGAGATTTTGCCCTAAAAAACTTACCTCGCCTCCCGTTACATCATAGGCTGGATGACCTGCTAATACCTTAGACAAAGTACTCTTACCAGAACCATTTGGCCCCATAATCGCATGGATTTCTCCAGCTTTCACTTCCAGATTCAATCCCTTCAGAATCTGGTTACCATCCACATCTGCCGTCAAATCCCGAACAGACAATATTATTTCACTAGTTTCACTAATCATTTCTACTTGAAATTAAATGCTTTATCCCAGAAGTATTGTTAACAGGTTTAATGTTTAAGGTTAGCAGGTTTAATGTTGAATGTTGAATGTTATTAGGTTTAATGTTGAATGTTATTAGAGGTTGTCTGAGAAGTCTCATTTGCTACATCCAAGCCCCCGTTGGTCCCCCAATTCTGGGGGACTTTTAGAAGCAAATTGACTCTTGTTCCCCCCAAAGTTGGGGGGTCAGGGGGGCAAAATTCAGTATCAAAAAACTTTTCAGATATCCTCTTAGGTTTAATGTTTAAGGTCATCAGGTTTAAGGTTTAAGGTTATCAGGTTTAAGGTTGAATGTTAGCTGGTGTAATAAATATTAGACCAGGTGGTGCGTTACGGGACGGACTTTCCCAACAGTGGCTACCGATAAAATGAGGGCGAGCCCGTCCCTAACACACCCTACGCAACTAACTTTCAACAAACTAACCTTCAACCTTCAACCTTCAACCTTCAACCTCCCAACCTTCAACCTGCTAACAACCTCCCAACCTTCAACCTCCCAACCTTCAACCTGCTAACAACCTGCTAAATACCTCCTAACAACCTGCTAACCTTACTTATCCGACTGTACCTTCTAGCTTCAGGCTTAAAAGTTTATCTGCTTCAGCAGCAAATTCCATGGGAAGTTCATTGAAGACATCTTTACAGAAGCCACTCACCATCATCGAGATCGCATCTTCTTCTGAAATCCCTCGTTGAGCGAAGAAAAATAGCTGGTCTTCACCGATTTTGGAAGTGGAGGCTTCGTGTTCGACTTTGCCCATGTTGTTCTGGACTTGAATATAGGGAAAGGTATTCGCCTCAGCTGTATCCCCAATCAACATAGAATCACACTGGGAGTAGTTCCGTGCTCCCTTTGCCTTCGGACCAATTTTGACTAGACCCCGGTAGCTATTTTTGGACTTACCAGCAGAAATCCCCTTAGAAATGATGGTGCTGCGGGTATTTTTACCGATATGCACCATCTTGGTACCTGTGTCCGCTTGTTGGAGATTGTTGGTTAGAGCAACAGAGTAGAATTCACCAATGGAATTGTCACCCACTAGAACACAACTGGGATACTTCCAAGTAATCGCAGAACCAGTTTCTACCTGAGTCCAGGAAATCTTCGAGTTGACTCCTTTGCACAATCCCCGCTTGGTAACAAAGTTGTAAATCCCACCTTTACCATTTTTATCCCCAGCGAACCAGTTTTGCACCGTGGAGTATTTAATCTCAGCATTGTCCAGGGCAACCAGTTCCACCACAGCTGCGTGCAGCTGGTTACTATCGTACATGGGCGCAGTGCAGCCTTCTAGGTAACTAACATTGCTCCCTTCTTCCGCCACAATTAGGGTACGCTCGAACTGTCCAGTATCTCCATTATTAATCCGGAAATAGGTGGACAGTTCCATCGGGCACTTGACTCCTTTGGGAATATAGACAAAGGAACCATCACTGAAAACAGCTGAATTGAGAGCAGCAAAGTAATTATCTGCCACAGGAACAACACTACCCAGGTATTTCCGCACTAACTCCGGGTGTTCTTGCAAAGCTTCCGAAATCGAGCAGAAAATTACCCCCGACTCAGCCAGCTTCTCTTTGAAGGTAGTGGCGATCGAGACACTATCAAAGATGGCATCCACTGCTACATTAGCCAGCCGCTTTTGCTCAGATAGGGAAATGCCTAATTTATCAAAGGTTTCCAGTAAAGCTGGGTCAACTTCGTCCAGGCTATTGAGTTTTTCCTTCGTCTGTTTGGGTGCTGAGTAGTAGATAATCTTTTGGTAGTCAATGGGAGGATAGGTAACATGGGGCCAGGTTGGCTCTGTCATTTTCTGCCATTGTCGATACGCCTTCAGGCGAAACTCCAGCATGAACTCAGGTTCGTTTTTCTTAGCCGAAATCAGACGGATAATATCCTCATTGAGTCCACGAGGAATGGTATCCGCTTCAATATCTGTGACAAAGCCGTACTTATAGGGCTGGTTGACTAATGTCTTGACAGTGGCAGTCATCGATTTAGTGCTCTCTTATCATTAAGGATTCAACAGAGTTACAAACACAGTGATAGTTTGTTCGCCTTTGACTTTCCCGTAGAGTAGGTTGGCAGGTTGGAAGGTTAGAGGTTGTAGACTGCGGGTAGCGACTGCATCAAGACAGCGGCTTGCTTTTATCGCCGGTTACAACTATGATATACAGCTTCCTCATGCCCACGGGATATTATCTGGTGACTGGGTGGATTAAAACAACGTTTTTGTTGTTTAACTCTATTGTAGGTTATATTAACAACAAACATGTTGTTAAAGTCAAGAGAATTTAGATTTAATAGTAATAACGGTACCGACAAGCACCAAAGGGAAGCCTGAGTGCCCTTCCCCTGTTACCCAATCCCCAACTCCTAAGCCCATGATGCCTACTCAGCAAACTTCCACCAAGCGAGACATCTTACAATATCTCCTCAAACAGGATCGAGCAAGAGCCCAGGAGTTAGCCACAGCCATAGGGGTTAGCCCCCAAGCTATTCGACGTCATCTCAAAGAATTGGAGGCAGAAGGGCTAATTGAGTACAAATCTGTTCAAATTGGCATGGGGCGTCCTCAACATATCTATCACCTCTCTCACAAAGGACGCGATCGCTTTCCCCATCATTACGGAGAGTTTTCCGTTTCCCTGCTCGATACCATGACAGAAACCTTGGGTCGTGAACAGACTAGCACGATTTTACAAAAGCAATGGCAACGTAAAGCTCAAGAATACCGGGAGTGTATCGGGAATGGTACAGTGCGAGAGCGAGTAGCCAAGTTGGTAGAACTGCGTAGACTAGAAGGTTATATGGCAGAGTGGCACACCCTAGAATCAGGTAATTTAAATAATGGCGTTAGCGAGCAGTACATTCTAACCGAATACAATTGTGCTATTTCCAACGTTGCCGAATCTTACCCCAGTGTGTGTGGTCATGAACTGGAAATGTTTGCCGCCGTATTGCCAGATTGTACAGTGGAGCGTACTCACTGGCTCAATAATGGAGAGCATCAGTGCGGCTATTTAATCAAAGGGCGACTCAATAACTAACATGCGAGTAACTAAGCCTGTAAGTTATCAGCCGTCAGCCGTCAGCCGTTAACCACAGGCCCCAAGTTAATACCACCTCAAGTAGCTTGCATGGTACAGGCTTATAGCGTGGCACAGGCTTCTAGCCTGTTACATACTCCATTAGCTGATAGCTGATAGCTGATAGCTGATAGCTGATAGCTGATAGCTGATAGCTGATAGCTGATAGCTGAACGCGATCGCGTGCGCGTAGCGCATATGCTTAAAAGTTATATAGTAAACCTTGAAAACCCTTATGGCTGATTCCCAGCAATCCTCAATCCAATTCTTAACTCCGGAAGAATCCGCTGATGTAGACCAAGCATTGCTCTCTTCCCCAGAGAAATTTTTAACTCGTTTAACTATTTCCTCCCTCAGACTGTTGAAGCATATTTCACAAGATACTGGGGTGCCCATGGAAGAGTTGACCCATCAGCAGATCATCGATTGGTTTGAGAAGGACAGTAAGATTCGGCGAGAACAAGGGGTAGAAGCCGCTTTTTTGAAATGGTAAGCCAATAAACAGGTAATATTGTCCCCTTCACTAATTATTACTTGCAGTTGGTAATTGATAGTTGGTAGTTGGTAAGTAAGCATTCAGCTCTCAGCATTCAGCCGTCAGCGGTCAAGTGTCAGCAGACGTAACATAGATTAAACCAATGCTTACCTGTTTTATTAAAAAGTACCTCAAGTAGCGTGGGCATAAGCTGATAGCTGATAGCTGTTCGCGCAGCGTGCGCGTAGCGCATAAGCTGATAGCTTACCTTGGTAGTTGGTAATTGGTAGTTAACGATTCTCCATCACCAACTATCCAGGGATTATGTTGGAAGTGATTCACTGGACTTGATATAATCGGTTAATTATTGACAGTTTACTGCATAGTACTGTTAACAAACAAACCTCAACAAAACCTAATCAAAAATCAGCAATTTAGAGCTGATTTATAAAATAAATATTAATTTTTTTTGGGGTGCGTTAATAAATCGTAACGCACTTATTTAATCTAGTGCTTTTGGGGCTAATTTTAGTTTTGTCACTAGTCAAAACTTACCAATAGTGTAGCTATCAAGCGCCCTACAGCCATTTAATCCTTTACTTTATAAATGACGGTTTAGAGGATTTTGGGTAAAATTATTGATCAAGATCACATAGATGCGTTGTCCTAAATCACAGTCTTGCGTGATCTAAACCGATGAAATGGATATAAGTTACCGCTAGCATTCTTAGGTCAGCTGTTAATACTCAAGGAAACGGTGCATCATGAATACTCAAAAAATTCGCTTCGCAGCCATCACGATTTTAGATATCGCTCTATTGTTCACAGTCCCCATCATTATCCAATTATTCTCAAAAATTCCTTAAGTCCAAGGAAGTATGTCTTAGGAATGATCAATGATGTATCGGCACATAATATAGCGTTTCCAAATGAGATGTAAAACTAAGAGGTGTTTTTTGATTTTTAAATAAAACTCTGGATCTCTTTATCCTATTGCCTTTTGCCTATTGTAGGCAAGCAAATTACTGCCATACCTGTGTTTACAACTCATATAAAAACGCTATCAGCACATAGTTTTGCATTAATCGTTTTTCGAGTACAAGCCCCTAACACCTAGCATGGGGTAATTCATTATTAATCATTCATCTTCATCATTCCCTGATCACTGTCGAGACCGGTGGCATTCCTAGTTCAGTTAATTTTAGATATAAAATAAATCTGAAAATGATCAATGAAAGTAATCAATAAATTTCAAAATCTGGTCTTGACCGGAATAATAGTGAGTGTGGGGTTATGGGCAATACCAGTATCAGCACAAGTGGAGGATGAGCAAGTCAACGATCTTGTAGAAGCACTGCGGCTTTCGGCACCACCCAATCGCCGGAATGATGGCATGTACAGCGACTGGCAAGTAAAACCTGCCATTATCCCTAGCTGGACATCTCAATGTGCAGGACAGGCAATGACACCTGCACAATTTGAAGCCGACCCGACCACAGCACGTAGTGTGGTGGCTTGTATCATCAGACGGGAACTAGAGATTGAATTTAGAGATAGTGGCAACAATGAAATGATTGCTGTTCGCCGTACCGCCTGTTGGTGGATGACAGGAAAACCCTCTGGCTGCAACAGTGGCGCAACTGCTGACTATGTCCAGAGAGTACTCGGCTTTTATCAGCAGCCCCATAGGTCAACACCAGTATTCGCACAAGTAGAGGATCAGCAAGTCAACACTCTTGATCCGCAAGTCAACCCTCTTGATCCGCAAGTCAACGCTCTTGTAGAAGCACTGCGGCTTTCGGCACCACCCAATCGCCCGAATGATGGCATGTACAGTGACTGGCAAGTTTTACCGGGGATTATCCCTAGCTGGACATCCCAATGTGCAGGACAGGCAATGACACCTGCACAATTTGAAGCGGACCCGACCACAGCACGCAGTGTGGTGGCTTGTATCATCAGACGGGAACTGGATATTGAATTGACAGATAGTGGCAACAATGAAATGATTGCTGTTCGCCGTACCGCCTGTTGGTGGATGACAGGAAAACCCTCTGGCTGCAACAGTGGCGCAACTGCTGACTATGTCCAGAGAGTACTCGGCTTTTATCAGCAGCATAGGTCCAGTCAAGCAGTAGTGCCACTAGCCTGGAAATTCTAGTCGCTGTTGACCCTTAACCTTCAGGCTTCTTAGAATTTAGAATTTAGAATGCAGAATTGAGAATTGAGAATTGAGAATTGAGAATTGAGAATTGAGAATTGAGAATTGAGAATTGAGAATTGAGAATTGAGAATTGAGAATTTAGAATTGAGAATTGAGAATTTAGAATTGAGAATTTAGAATTTAGAATTCTACATTCTGCCTTCTGCCTTCTACATTCTACATTCTACATTCTACATTCTTCATTCTTCATTCTTCATTCTTCATTCTTCATTCTTCATTCTTCATTCTGCATTCTGACCAACAACCTTCAACCTTCAAGCCTTCATGCTGCTTGTCGGGACAACAACAGTTGAACAAAGTTATCACTAACTGTATGGTCTTTAGTATTCGCTGCGTATTGAATTAAGGTTTCCCGCAAGCGCCAAGCAGCATCCCAAGGCAGTAAGGTTGCCAAGAGGAAGTACACGCCGCGAAACCTAGGGTCACTGATATGCTTGTTTGGCAAATCATTTCCTTCACCTAGGAACGTCTGCACGATGAAAAAGTCCTGGATTTTGTCGTGGCGGAAATACCATTCTTTTCGATCATTGCCTGCATGGTCAACAAATAGACGGCAAAATACCATTTTGTGGCGTTCCATGCAAATCAGTTCTTCAAACCATTTGTCAGCTGGTATCGCTACCTCATCTTGCAAGCGCATCTGGTAAACTGTCTCAGCAAATGCCTCTAGGGGAAATTGTCTGAGATAGAGTTGTTCATACTCCTGAGCCATATATTGATACTGCTGTTGCTGCAAATTCAGCAAGTCTGGTTTCTGCCCATGGGCTATCATCTGAGCCACTATGGTCAGGTCCATCGGGTTGGACAGCATCCGACGCACAGTTCTCTGTTCTTCTTCTGATTGGTACTGAGGTAAAACGGTGTCAATATACTTTTCGCAGGCTTGTTTGTACTTTATACCCGAGATGGGAGCATCTGGGGGCATAATTTTATAGCGCGATAGTAAAAATTTCTCAATCTGCTTAGGTTTCAATGGTTGCAGTACATAGGTCGTAGCGCAAGAGGGGGTCTGCCACTCCATGGATTGGGTCCCTATGATAATATTGCCCTTGAAGTAACTTTCCACAAAACTGGTAATCAAGGCTCGTGTGTCTGGAGTGACTTCATTGAGTCCATCAATACAGATATCAATGGCATCACTGTAAATCAGGTCTCGCAAGAAACCAGAGTCTTGGGCGAATCCATGAAGTTTTGCTTGAATCGCTTCGATCACGCCATTAGCGCATTTCTCTGCAGGTAAATAGACGATGATTCGCTTAGATGATTTCACTAAGTGGCGTAGAAACATGGATTTCCCTAATCCTGATTCTCCTTCCAGGACAATGGGTAATTCCAGATCTGGTATTGCTTCTTGAATGGGTTGGGTTATATTTTTTCCCTTCCGCTCGACTTCCAAGTTAGGAAAGTAAGCTTGCTCATCAAAGTTTTCTAAATCCGCATCTGACAGCAAGGATTCCTGGAAGGGCGCAAATAACTTGGAGCGTAGAAAGGGAATCCAAGTTAGGGCTATGCCCACATACCCCAGTCCAAAAAACTTCCGCACCCAGGGATTCCAAAAGAAGATAGCTTGGACTTGGGGGGATTTGGGATAAAGCAGTATCAGTCCCAACCAAAATAGCATATGAGTTAGCCAGATAATCACCCCTTCCCTAAAAATTTTCTGATAACTACGAGAGTCCTGTTCTTCCTGGAGATCATAAAGACCACCACGAACGCTTTCTATCCATCTATCCTGGAAAATTTTCTCCGTGTCTTGCTCTAGCCTTTGGATAACTGTTTCAAATTCCAGTATCGATTGTTCCAATTGCACTTTGGTGAGCTGCTTCTTCTGTTTACCAAGCTTAGAAGCAATTTCGACAAGGGCAGAGGCGGCGGAATCGTGAACATCGATCGATTCATCTGTCAACAAGACTTCTATTAGGTTAGGCACAGCCTGAATCCCTTCCGTTCCCATCTTTCCTAAAGCAGAGGCAGCATAATAACGAACATAGACTGAGCTATCCTTAAGCAACTCAATTAATAGAGGCAAAGCATCCTTAGCTGGCTCTCCAATTTCCCCTAGTACCTCGGTAGCGCGAATCCGGATCAGGATAGATTTATCCTTCCTGAGTCGCTCAATCAGCTGGGGAGCAACATCTTTGGTTTTCTCGGCAATCTGCTCTAGGGCATTGACGCTAGTTATGCGAACCAACAAGGATGTTTCATCCTTTAGGGCTTCAATCAGGTAAGGTACAGCTGACTTGGCTGCCTCTTTTTTATTCCCTAGGGCATAAGCAGCGTTAGCACGAACCTCAGCAGATTTATCATTCCTCAAGGCTTCAATTAGGTGAGGTACAGCCTTATTGGCTTTCTTGCCTAAGTTGCCTAGAGCATAAGCACCATTGGCACGAACTTCAGCAGATTTATCCTTAAGTGCATCAATCAGATCAGGGATAGCTTCATAAGATGCTTCTCCCATCAATCCCAGAGCAGAAGCAGCTTTGGAACGAACTGTCGCCGAGTCATCGTTCCTTAGGGCTTTAATCAACCCAGGGACAGCTTGATACGCTTCCTCTCCCATACTCCACAGAGCAACAGCAGCTCCCTCCCGAACTGCAGCAGATTTATCCGTCTTCAGGGCTTCAATCAGTAAATAGACAGATTTTGAACCACATTCGACTATTGCTTGTTTAGCGGTTGTGTTGTCTATATCGTCGAATTTGGCGATATTAGTCTTAATCTCTGCTTGAGTACACCCTTGAGCTAAGGCAGGACTACAGGGCAGCAGTAGCAATGAGCAGCCCAGTAAAAACACCTTGAGCACTGAGGAAGTGGGTTGTTTGATGCACCTAATCATAGAAGTTCTCCAAGGTTTCGTGAGTATAGATACAAGCAATCTCTTCACAAATCCAGTTTTATCTCTCTGAGGGGCTATAAAAGTACCCTTGGGGGTACTCTTGAGGATTCCCCACTCCCTGATATAGCGCTACGCTTAGCGTCAGAAGTTAGAAGTCAGAAGTCAAAGGTGCGCTTTCCGTAGGCGAATTAAATTCGCCACGGGTCGCACCTAAAAGTAAGCTATGACTTACGTTTCGGAGTTTAGGAGCGATGCAGCGCGGTCTTGGGGAGGCAGCGCGGTCTTGGGGAGGCAGCGCGGTCTTGGGGGTCCCCCGGAGACGAAACCTTAGACAGTTGAGCCTTTATGGTTGGTAGGTTATGCAAAAAAGGGTTAAAACTTATTGATTAAGGCTCAACTGTCTTACGGTAACTTCAAACCATGAGCGACTGCCGTGGTTTCCCCCATGAGCGACGGCATCAAGACAATGTCCTAACAGTAGCGCGTAGTGCTATATCCAGTCCGGTCGCCTAGGTATTAAGTCTTAGGTATTAAGTTTTAGGTAAGCTATCAGCTATCAGCTATCAGCCATCAGCTATCAGCTATCAGCTATCAGCTATCAGCTATCAGCCATCAGCTATCAGCTATCAGCTATCAGCTATCAGCTATCAGCTATCAGCTAAAGGCTGACTGCTGTTCGCGTAGCGTGCCCGTAGCGCATATGTTTACAGTTTTAAATATTAAGTTTTAGGACGATTAAGTTTTAGAAATATTAAGTTTTAGGTATTAATTCTTAGGTATTAATTCTTAGGTATTAATTCTTGAGTATTAGGGACAAGAGGCGTAGTTGAAGGCTTCTTTGCTTTCGGAAGACTTAGCAAACTTTGTCAAAATCCCCTTAGTCTAGATGTTTAGAGCCTCATGCCTAAAATCTAGAGCCTAGAGCCTAGAGTGTATAACCTTAACCATCGGAAAGGATCTGATTTGTTTTTTTTTCTTAACATTTGACTTTTGTAGAAAAAAGTGTCAAAATAGATACAGAAATAAAAATTGGAATTGAATAAGCATTGAGGTCTCTGTCGGATCAGTGGCTCTCCACTCAGATATCCTGAAGTAGATAAGCCGTAGAGAACCCAAGAAAGTGATACCTAGGGCAAGCTTGCCTAACCCTTAGACAGAATTCCTCACCTGGCCAACCAACTTATTAAACAATTCCTGGCCAAGCAACTTATTAAGCAATTCCATTAAGTAATTCGATTAAGCAATCCAATCGGAGGTATTCGAGCAATGAAACTTTCTTACCGAGGTGTCAGTTATCAAAGTGAACCATCTACCCTAGAAGTATCTGAAGGTGAAATTGGTGGCACTTACCGGGGTCATAGCTGGAAAGTTCACCGAATTAAGCATAATCCTTGGCGTAAATCACCCGCTAACATGACCTATCGTGGTGTTACCTATAAAAGAGGGTAGCTATTAGTATCACTAGTTTTGTTTGAGTCAAAAAGTGCTGAGGTAAGCATTGAGCTATCAGCTATCAGCTGATGGGCTTTTCCCCAGACTTTCAATTTTAAATTTTTCACTAAAGCTGTTTGACCTGGTGGGTGGAATGGCCATCTTGGTGGAAGGGGCAAGATGCTTATTCCACAAAACTCTTCAAACCATTCCATTATTAAGCAACATCGGATTTTAAGCTAACAGCCTTCAGCTGTCAGCTGTTAGCTTACATTAAAAGCACTCAAGACTATTGAAAAAAGTGGTCTGATATTATTATTAGTCAATCGGAGGGGTAATAGATATGAAACTTAGGTATCGTGGTGTAAGTTACGACGCTGAACCCTCTTTACTAGAAGTGAGAGAGGGTGAAATTGGTGGCACTTATCGGGCTCAGAATTGGAGAGTTCACTATCCCAGACACATGCCTGAACCCCCACCAGTAAATCATCTGAAATGGCGTGGTGTTTCTTACTGCACTGGTAATCCAACTGTAACTAATTGTGAACCAGTAACTAATTCTCAACCAGTGGCTAAATCGATTTCTACTGTGGCTGCAAAGACATCGATTGCTCGCCACCGGCTGCAAAAAGTCTTGAATGAGAGCAGAAAAGCGCATCTGGCTACTATGCGCCAAACTTTGGAACATCGTCTAGAGGTAGCTAAAGCTAACGGTGATCAGAATCTGGTCAGGCTTCTAGAAGAGGAGTCAAAGCAGATGCAACCTATCTAGTGAGTTAACACAGATACTCTCACAAGTCTGGTGACGAGTCAGTTTGGGATTATCGCCAACCCCAGCCATTGCGATATAGATTGACCAAACCTTATTCAAACTTTTTCACGTATCCACAACTCTCTAACACAAGACAGAGCGATCCACAGCGATCGCTTTTTTGATGCTTTGATTTTTCATGCTTTGATGACTTGCGACACTCTGGTAGGGCAATATTTGTAACAAATTTGACACTCCCCGGTCATTAGACGCGGGGATTCTTGAAACCTATTATTATTGGTCATACATGAAGCCCGCGCACAGGTAAATCTATCATGCTGAAATCTTATCGTGAACACCTAGCTGAACGGGGAGCTCAAGGAATTCCTCCCCTACCCCTAAGTGCTGAGCAAACATCCCAACTTTGTGAACTGCTGCAAAATCCACCAGCTGGGGAAGAAGAAGCATTAATGGCTATGTTACGCGATCGCATTCCCCCTGGAGTTGATGAAGCAGCTTATGTCAAAGCCGGGTTTTTAACTGCGATCGCAAAAGCAGAACTCACTAGTCCTCTGATTTACCCCCAGGGTGCTGTAGACCTCTTGGGTACTATGGTCGGAGGCTACAATGTCCAATCCTTGGTTGAGTTACTCCAGTCTGATCACATCACCTTAGCAGCCGAAGCCGCTACTGCCCTAAGTAAGACATTACTTGTCTTTGATGCGTTCAATGATGTTCTAGAAATTTCCGATGTCAATCCTTACGCCAAGCAAGTCATCGATGCTTGGGCCAATGCTGCGTGGTTCATCGGGCGTCCCAAACTCCCCGAAGCAGTTACTGTAACTGTATTTAAGGTACCTGGAGAAACCAATACCGATGACTTATCCCCCGCCACTCACGCCACCACTCGCCCAGATATTCCGTTACACGCCTTGGCCATGTTGGAATCTCGGATAGAGTCGGGTTTAGAAACTATTGCTAAATTAAAAGAAAATGGGTACCCTGTGGCTTATGTTGGGGATGTTGTTGGTACTGGTTCATCCCGGAAATCGGCAATTAATTCCTTACTTTGGCATATTGGTGAAGATATCCCCTATGTTCCTAATAAACGGGCTGGGGGATATATCTTAGGTGGCAAAATTGCCCCGATCTTCTTCAACACGGCTGAAGATTCTGGTGCATTGCCCATTGAGTGCGATGTTTCAACAATGGAAACTGGGGATGTGATTACCATCCATCCCTACAAGGGTGAAATCACTAACCAAGCTGGGGAAGTTATTTCCACCTTTACCCTCAAACCCGATACCATCCTCGATGAAGTCCGTGCTGGTGGACGGATTCCGTTACTGATTGGGCGATCGCTTACGGATAAAACCCGGGAAGCCTTGGGATTAGAACCGAGTCCCCTGTTTGCCCGTCCAACCATGCCAGAAGATACAGGCAAAGGCTTCACCTTAGCCCAGAAAATGGTCGGTAAAGCCTGTGGCTTACCCGGTGTTCGTCCAGGTAGCTCTTGCGAACCGATCATGACTACAGTTGGTTCCCAAGATACCACAGGACCCATGACTAGGGATGAATTGAAAGAACTGGCTTGTCTTGGTTTCAGTGCGGACTTAGTCATGCAAAGCTTCTGCCATACTGCTGCTTATCCCAAGCCCGTTGATGTCAAAGTCCATAAAAAATTGCCCGACTTCTTTGCCTCTCGTGCTGGTGTAGCCTTGCGTCCTGGGGATGGCATTATCCACTCTTGGTTGAACCGGATGTTATTACCTGATACCGTAGGCACTGGTGGAGACTCTCACACCCGTTTCCCCCTAGGCATTTCCTTCCCCGCCGGTTCCGGATTAGTGGCCTTTGGTGCTGCTTTGGGAGTCATGCCCTTAGATATGCCCGAATCTGTGTTAGTGCGGTTCAAAGGTGAATTGCAGCCAGGGGTAACCTTGCGGGATATTGTCAATGCTATTCCCTATGTAGCTATTCAAAAAGGATTGCTGACAGTAGAGAAGACCAATAAGAAAAATGTCTTCTCGGGACGGATTATGGAAATAGAAGGATTGCCCGATTTGAAAGTTGAGCAAGCCTTTGAACTTACTGACGCTAGTGCGGAACGGTCTTGTTCTGGCTGTACCATTAAGCTCGGAGTAGAAACAGTATCTGAGTATTTGCGTTCCAATATCGCCCTACTGAAAAATATGGTAGGGCGAGGCTATCAAGATGCCCGTACGATCATGCGTCGAGTGGCCAAGATGGAAGAATGGTTGGCAAATCCCGTACTGATGGAAGCCGACAAGGATGCAGAATATGCTGAAATTATCGAGATTGACTTGAATGAAATCACCGAGCCGATTGTGGCTGCTCCCAATGACCCAGATAATGTGAAATTGTTGTCTGAAGTCGCAAGCGATCGCATCGATGAAGTATTCATTGGGTCTTGCATGACCAATATTGGACACTACCGTGCTGCAGCCAAAGTCCTAGAAGGGGAACCCCCTGTTAGCACTCGGTTGTGGATTTGTCCCCCTACCCGGATGGATGAGAAACAACTCAAAGAAGAAGGGGTTTACGGTATCTTTGGCATAGCTGGTGCCCGGACTGAAATGCCTGGATGTTCCCTATGCATGGGAAATCAAGCTCGGGTTGCTGATAAAGCCACCGTATTCTCCACCTCTACTCGTAATTTTAATAATCGTATGGGTAAAGGTGCCCAAGTATACTTGGGTTCTGCTGAATTAGCAGCAGCTTGTGCCTTATTAGGTCGGATTCCCAGTGCTGAAGAGTATCAGTCAATTGTAGCCGAGAAAATTAATCCCTTTGCTAGTGATTTGTATCAGTATTTGAATTTTGATCAAATCGCTGGATTTGAAGATGAAGGACGGGTGATTCCTATCGAAGAAATGCCCAAGATTGAAGATATTTTGGGTATTCCAGCGGGAACCCTCAAGTAGATTAGTTTTAGTTTAGCTTAGCTGAGTTTTCGGGTGAGCTGTTAGGTTCACCCGATGATTTTTGTCAGGTAAGCCATAGCCTGAAAAGTAAAGCTTAACCAATATAGCAGTTAAATTAAAGCTTAAGACATATTTCTGCTCCCTGCTCCCTTTCAACCAAGATACTCTGTCCTAAACTATACTTCGGTTGCTATAGTATGCAGAAATGGGAAACTTATTACTGCGCGATTCTTAAGTAACTTATGGGCTAAAATTATTACCCAGTAAGGATTTAATCTTGAATGTCACCCCCCCAGCTAAAATTTGACCTGTCATCATTTGTCAAACATCCTCTGATGATGTTATATTTGGACGAGGTAAAATTCCGGCAAATTTCAACGACAGGATGGTTCAATTATGAAATTCGATTTAAACGGCCTATTTTTGGACATTTCCGAACAACAAGCGGAACAAATCGCTGGTGGTAATAACGGTAACGATCCTAACGACCAAGTACCAGATTTTGTTGACGAATGGCATGGACTAGGAAACAACCACGTAAATCCTAACGATGGCGACACTGCTGCAGATCACCATAACTTTAATGATGCTGCAAATCCTTCTGGAAATAGCCCTCGACAGAATGCTCAAGGTGGCGGTCATACTCACCACGGCTAAATTTTAGGCGTTGCTGATACTCAGTATGGTTTCGCCCCCCTAGCCCCCCAAGCGAGGGATTGCTCGCTTGGGGGGAAAAACTCTCAAAGTCCCCCGAGGGATTGCTCGCTCGGGGGACAAACGGGGGCTTTAATAAAACCAGATGATCGCGCATTCATTCCTTGTAAGCATTCAGCTATCAGCCCTCAGTTATCAGCCCTCAGCTATCAGCCCTCAGCTATCAGCCAAAGGCCTATGGCCAACGGCTGACCCATAACTACTGTTCGCTTAGCGTGCGCGTAAGGCATATGCTTAGATGGGATTTTCCTCAGACTTTCAACTCTGATTAATCTCGAACTATTAAATTCTCCTGAGGTTTATTTTAAGCATTAGGCTGACAGCTTACATCTGACGGCTGAATGCTTACCATTCCTTAATTCAGCAACGCCAAATTTTAACCTAAAGCAATAGATTGCGAAATTGATAATTAACTATTAATGAACTACCCAATTGTCCTTCAGCACAGTGAAGAAGACTGTGGCGCTGCTTGTCTGGCAACTGTTTCTCGATACTACGGACGGAGATTTTCCCTGATTCGGATTCGAGAGGCAGCAGGCACAAGACAATTGGGTACTACCTTACTTGGATTACGACGGGGAGCAGAAACCCTGGGATTTAATACCCGTCAAGTGAAAGCCTCCCCGGAATTATTAGAACATCTCGATAAAGCACCCCTGCCAGCAATCATTCATTGGCAAGGGAACCACTGGGTAGTTTTATACGGAAAAAAGCTGAGAAAATACGTAATTGCCGATCCTGCTGTGGGGGTTCGTTATCTCAACCATGGGGAATTAACCGCAGCCTGGGCAAATAGGGTGATGTTATTACTTACTCCCGATGAAAACCGTTTCTACCAACAGCCGGAGGAAAAGGCAGCAGGAATAGGACGTTTTCTCCAGCGGGTATTGCCCTATCGCCTGATTTTAATTGAGGTAATTCTGCTCAACCTGGTAATAGGTTTATTAGCTTTAGCTTTCCCGTTTTTGTTGCAAATTCTCACCGACGATGTGTTAGTGAGGGGGGATAATCAATTACTCACTACGGTGGCAATAGGGGTAACGGCGATGAATCTTTTTAGTAGTTTTTTGCGCTTCATTCAAGCTAATTTAATCGCCCATTTTTCCCAAAGATTGGAATTAGGATTGGTGCTAGAGTTTTGTCGGCAAATCCTCAGTTTACCCCTGAATTATTATGAATCCCGTCGCAGTGGAGAAATTGTTAGTCGCCTGCGGGATATTCGAGAAATAAACCAACTAGTATCCCAGGTAGTTATTGGTTTTCCCAGCAGATTTTTTATCGCGGTGGTTTCCTTTGGTTTAATGGTATATTACAGTGGTAAACTGACCATAGTTGCTATCTTAGTAGCGGTAATGATGAGTGTTTCACCGTTGCTTTTTTTGTCTACCCTACAACAAAAAAGCCGTGCTTTGTTAGTTACCGCAGCAGAAAACCAGGGGATGTTAGTGGAGACTTTTAAAGGAGCATTAACCCTCAAAAGCACCAATGCTAAAAACCAAGCCTGGGAAGAATTCCAAGAGAGATTTGGTAGTTTGGCCAATCTCACCTTTAGTACGATTCAGATTTCTATTCTCAATGGTATTTTTTCCCGTTTAGCTTCTGGGTTAGGTAGTATTGCGATACTTTGGTTTGGCAGCACTTTAGTTATTGATAAAGTATTAACCATCGGTCAACTACTGGCATTTAATAGTATGAACGGTAACTTCACCGCTTTCATTGGTTCTGTGGTTAACTTCGTGGATGAATTTGCCCGTGCTAAAACGGCTATGCAAAGATTAACGGAAGTTATTGATAGTACCCCAGAAGAAGAGGAAGACACTAAAAAAGCTTGGGTAAAAATTCCTGAATATGGTGATATTATTTGCAGGAAACTGAACTTCCACCACGGGGGAAGAGTTGATTTACTTAAGGATTTTTCCGTCACCATTCCAGGGGGAAAAGTTACTGCCATAATTGGTCAATCTGGTTGTGGTAAAAGTACTTTAGCTAAACTAATTGCTTCCCTATATCAGGTACAGTCTGGAAATATTAGTTATGGCATTTTTAATCAACAGGATTTAGCCTTAGAAAGTTTACGTCAACAAGTGGTTTTAGTACCCCAAGAACCCCACTTTTGGAGCCGTTCCATTCTAGATAACTTTCGTTTCAGTTATCCAAGTGCTAGTTTTGAACAAATCGTTACTGCCTGTAAAATTGTTTATGCGGACGAATTTGTGAAAGAATTACCGGATAAATATCAGACAGTTTTAGGGGAATTTGGTGCTAATATTTCTGGGGGACAACGACAAAGATTAGCCTTGGCTAGGGCAATAGTTAATAATCCTCCAGTATTAATTTTAGATGAATCTACGGGGGCACTAGATCCGGTTTTAGAAGGGAAAGTTTTAGATAAACTGCTCTTTTATCGCCAAGGAAAAACTACGATTATGATTAGCCATCGCCCCAGGGTTATTATGCGCGCGAATTGGATTATTTTTCTAGAAAAAGGACAATTGAAATTGGAAGGAAATACTCAATATTTACAGGAATTAAAAGGAGAACATTTACAGTTTTTTAATCCTTGAGCAGTAAAAGATGACTACCACTAAACAAGATACCTCACCTAGTAATCTTCCCCTGGCTAATCCCAATCAATTTTTACCTTCGATTCAAAAGTGGCTAGTTATTTCAGGGTTAGCTTGTTTGAGTATTTTTATCGGAGCGATCGCCCTATCAAGTAAACTCCAATATAAGGTTACGGTTAAAGCACCCGCTAGAATTAGACCGATAGGAGAATTGCCAATTATTCAATCTCCCCTAGAAGGAAAAATAGCGGATATTTTAGTAGCAGAAAACCAACCAGTTCAGGCAGGGGATTTAATTACCCGTATCGATGATATTAATCTTCAAAGTAAAAAACAGCAACTTATAGGTAATCTTGAACAAGTAAAACAACAACTCATTCAACTAAATAACCAAATTGTTTCCCTAGAAGAACAAGTATCAGCAGAACAGGATTTACAACGGCGGAATCTTACCTCGGCTCAAGTTCAATTAACCCATCAAAAAAATCTTTACCAAGAACAATTAATTATAGCCAAAGCTAGATTTATAGAAGCCCAAGCAGCATTGGAATTAGCCCAAGAAGAGGTAAATCGCTATCAAGGTTTAGTGAAAAATGGAATATTATCTCGACTACAACTCAAAGAAAAAGAAGCAGCTTTAAAAAGCTCCCATGCCAGACTTAAACAAGCCCAGGCTAGTATTAATATTAGTTCAGGAGAAGTGGAAATAGCACGAGAAAAAATAGCTCAAGAAAAAGCTAGAGGAAAGGCAACTTTAGCTAGGTTAGATAGAGAACAAAAACAGTTGAGAGAACGCCAAACTGAAATAGTGAATCAAATTAATAACTACCAAGAACAATTAAAGCAAATTTCTACCGAATTAAATAATACTTTGATTCGCTCTCCTATCTCTGGAACAATTCTAGTTCTCAATTTACGCAATCGAGGACAGGTAGTGCACCCAGGAGATAATATTGCTACCATCGCTCCCATTAATTCTTCTTTAGAAATTAAAGCTTTTGTAGCTTCTCAAGATATAGACAAAGTAGAAATTGGGCAAACATCACAAATGCGGGTTTCTGCCTGTCCATATTCGGATTTTGGGACTCTCATGGGTAGGGTTATTGCTATTTCCCCCGATACGAAAAATTATCGGTCTCAAACCGATAATTTTTCTGTCGCTAACTCCAGTTATGAAATATCTATTCAACCAGAAAACCTTAAGTTATATTCTGGTACTAGAACTTGTACTATACGATTAGGAATGGAAGGTCAGGTTGATATTATTTCTAGGGAAGAAACTGTTTTAGAATTTATGCGAACAAAGCTAAGATCTAAGATATAAATGCATAGATTAATTGATTGATGTGCTGGTCGTCTATGGCTAATTCACAGCTTTATAACTGGGGGGGCGACGAAATAAGCTAAAACCCAGACTTCGACTGCTATGCATACTTGCAGAAAATCAATATACAAAAGTTTCCCAACTAATCGATTTGGGTAAAAAATGGCGAGCTGACTCGGTAGAGGTAACTGATGGCACCAATGAAGAGTACAGTTACCGACTCAAACGCCGATTGAGATATCGATATGAAGGAGCATTATGGGGAGACGATATTCAACGTGATCGGGATGCGGTTGTTGTTTGCTATTGGTGGGATTGAAATCTATTTAAGCTATCAGCTATCAGCCACACAAGATTTTGCCCCGATTCCCGATTCCCGATTCCCGATTCCCGATTCCCGATTCCCGATTTCTGGTAAAATTATAAATATAGCTTTCCCGCGCATCAAAGGATTGATATCCGTGGTACTTAAAGAGTTAGAGCAACAACTTCTTGCCCTTAGCCCTAGTGAAAAAGTGCAGGTTATTCAGTTACTTGCTCAAAGTCTCACAAACAATTGGCAAGGAATTGAGAAAAACCCTAGAGTTTGTGGGGGGGAAGCTTGTATTGCCAATACTCGTATTCCCGTCTGGTTACTTGTAGAAGCTCGTCGTATTGGATACAGTGATGGTGACCTTTTAACAAGTTATCCAACAATTACAGCTGCTGATTTAGCCAATGCTTGGGTATACGCAAAAGCTCACCCCGATGAAATCGAAATAGCCATTGAGCGCAATGAGGTAGCCTAGTAGATGGCACGTTTTTACGCAGATGAGCAGTTCCCTTTTCCTGTTGTTGAATTATTACGCACTTTGGGGCATGATGTTCTGACTGTCCAAGAAGCAGGTAATGCAGATAGAGGTACACCTGATAATGAAGTACTCGCATTTGCCATTAGCCAAGAACGCTCGGTTTTGACTATCAACAGAGATGATTTTATCCGCTTGCATCGCCGAAACTCTGACCATTTCGGCATTGTTGTTTGTACCAATAATCGTAATTGGGAACAGTTTGCAGAACGGATAGATGAAGCTGTAAAAGCAGAGGAAACTTTACAAGGCAAACTAATTCGTGTGGTACGTC
>NZ_JAAHIE010000559.1:0-4477 GCF_010671945.1 Moorena sp. SIO4E2 | reverse complement strand
TCTAAAGATAAGGCGGCTTTGGTGAAAGACCTAACCGCTTCCGATGGAAAAACTGGACCGTTTCAGACTTATGCTGATGTGATGGTGTTTGCAGCTGCTTTAGGAGTAAAGCGTAAAAAGCGATCGCCCCTGAAGGTAATTTCTAAACGAGAACCTGGTCCGATTGGATTGGAAATTTTTGTCTCAAGGGGATATGAGGTAGTAATTAAATTAATTGCGATCGCTGAGATTCAGGATACAAAAATTCTTTCTTCTATCGATAAAGAGTCTGAGGAAAAACGTATCTATATTTTTGAGGAGTATGCGAATGGAGGGCTTGATATTTTGCGCAATGAGTTGCGGGGAGCAGTAGACTATTCGGAGCGACTTTTGTTAATTTTAAATACTGAGAGGTATAAGAAGAAAGAGTCTATAGAAAATGAGCAACAGGAGTTTGATTTGAGTCGATTTTTGTAATGACAGCTGTCAGCCGTCAGCTGTCAGCTGTCAGCCGTCAGCCGTCAGCCGTCAGCTGTCAGCCGTAACTCATACCAAGTTGCGGTAAAACGTACAACTTTCTCTTCCCCCAATCTCCCAATCTCCCAATCTCCCTATCCAACCAATCTACTATCTTTGAATGCAACTCGGTACCCGGGCGTTGAGGCGGAAAATTAGGGCGAGCCCTTGGGTGGTGCGTTACGGGGCGGGCTATCTCAACACTGGCTACGAGGTTGAACATGATGGCAAGCCCGCCCCTAACGCACCCTACTGAAGTCTTTGTAATCTCAATTAGAGCACCCGAGGAACCACACAAGCAAAACTAATTGACACTCCCCGCTCTCAAGAGACGGGGAGTGTCAATCTGGGAATTATAGCAGTCGCCAGGGCAGTTAGGACATGACAAAAGTCTTAAACCTAAGTAAGCGCAAGAGTTTGACTTCTGACTTCTGACTTCTGACTTCTGACTTCTGCTATACCTGGTCAAACTACAACTTAATCTTCAGTCTGAGTTTCAACTGGATTAGCTTCTGGCAAGGAATAGTCTACTACTGGGAAATATCCCTGATTCAGAACAGCTAAATCATCCTCCAGCTCGGAAGGAATGTCAACCCCATAATAGTGGCAGAGAATGAGAGTGATATCTTTATTGTAAGACATTAAGCTAGGAGCGTACTTGGCTAAAGTATTATTAACCGCTCTCAACAAATTATCATAGCTATCCGCAGAGCTAACCACAAAAGGTTCAAGACGCTTTATTAACTCGTAGTAGCTAGAGATATCCAACTCCTTCATCTCTTTCTCAAGAGGAGGAGTCTCAGCCCCAATTTCTGGCAGAATACGACTGACGAAAGTAACTCGGTGCATCACTCGCCAACAAGAAGGAGTGTTTTCAGGGTCATAAGCTCCCCGTAGAGCAATAGCATTTTTGTCATTGCTTTCATTCAGCCAGATGGGATCAATCACTTTGTTAAACAACTGGTCGTAGTTTTCATTGTCTTCTTGCAGGAAGAAGGTCATAAAACGGTAAGCATCGACTTTCCCTGGACATAATACAGGTTTGCCATCAGCATCATAAACCGGCTCTCCTTTGGAAGGATCTTCGGAATAGTCATATTGCTGAATGTTATTCGAGAGGTTAAAAGTAGTCTTAATCTCGAAGGTTTCTTTATCCTCCTTAGAGCGACTCTTGGTTAAGCTCAATCCTATATTGTTGAATCCATTGGTTTTCTTGCTATGACTGCGAATTTCAAATTTGACATCAAATGAAGAAGCACTACCTAACTGGAAAGAGCCGGTAAAAGACCCTTCAAAAGATTGTGTCCGGGTTTGGGCGGTTTGAGTAGATTGGGAATAAAAACCGCCATCAGCACTCCAGACGTAAGTATTAACAATGTTCTGCTTGGCAAACTTATCTGGAAGTTTCTGATCTGTACCAAACTCACGAACCAAGGCTTCTGTTGTACTTGCAGTAGTTGCAGCTAGACTTCCCATTGAACCACTGAATCCTCCCAGCCAGGCATGAAAGCCTCTTCTGCTACCAATCACTTTGCCATGGACATGCTTCTTATGACGAAAATAATCGTCTATTTTCTGTGTCATGCTTCTCCCTCTTGGATCATGACTAATTAAACTACCTCCAACTCCCACAATTCCTGCAGTTCCGGCAGCTATTGCTGCATCAGACCAGCCATAGTTATCAAAACTATAGGAGACATTAAAGTTTTCGTAATAAGCTGTGAGGTCTTTCTCCTGGCGAGTAATTTGTTCCTTGAGATTATAAGCTTCCTTGGGTTTGAAGTAACTATATTCGCCGTAATCACTAGCTGTTGGATAATCAGGGTCAAGGAAAACAGCACCCTGTTGATCATAACCAATCTTGCCATCAAGAGTACCTTGCTTAGTATATTGGGGGTTAATCTTGAAGGGGATAAGGTTGAAGTCCTTGGGAATGTCTGGGTTAGGGCGAACAGAGTAACTAAACAGAGCATTATTATGCTCAAACCGTAGGGCAAAGATATCCGCTGTGTCAGAAAGAACTAGAGCAAACCCTATATTGTCTGGCAGATAACGAGCTCCTAAAATTGGGTTATAAGCAGGAGGTTCCGAATCCTCATCTGGTAATTGTTGCCAATAACCTTTAAGTTGCTGTTTAGTATTTTCAGTAGTGGTTTCACCAACATCCATCGTTTTTTTGTCAGTGAAGCCATTATCACTGTCTATTTTGTTTTTACTGATTCCAGTTCCTGTAATTTGTGGACTTATAGCTTTACCCAAGCCCAGTGGTGCCAAGACAAAAGTGAGGTCAATCTCTCCTGAATAGGCGGCTTCGTAATCAAAGCCATTTTTGACAGAGTGTTTACGAGAGTGAGAATAAGAATATTTATAGGAATTCACCTCTGTCAATTCTACGGCGGTAGTGCCATCGTAAGTTACTTGATAACTTTTAGGCCCCACAGTCAGGTTTTCACCAGGAACAGGCGGCGCACCTTCAATGAACCCGATAATTTGTGGGTCAAATTGTACTTGAGCCATCCACTGGGTTTTCAGGTTAGCAACTTTGAAGCCATGAACCAGATGCCACTGATTATTGTAAATATAGGTATATAAGCGTTGCAAGCTGCCAGAGGTTCCCCGGCTAGGATCGTTGAACATCACTCCGTAGTCAACCACAGAGGGGAATCCGTCAATTGTAGTTTGATATTGTTGGGTATAGCCATCAATAGCCGAACGCACCAGGGCAATATCATCTCCAATGGGTGCGTTGGAAACTGGTCTGGCGGGTTTATTCCCTTCTTCTGTTGGGAATGTCAGGTCGTTGCCAGTAAAAGATTCATCTTTGAGCAGATCGACATTTTCCGTGAGATTACAAGAGAAATAAGCAATCAGGTCTTTTTTCTCTCCCTTGACATAGGTAAAGAGATTCTCTTGAATTTGCTGCATGGAACGGAAAGTTTTCCATATACGAATTTCCTCCATTTCTCCATGGAGGAAATTCGCCAAGCTATCGTCGTTAGTTTTGACAGCACCCAAAGAAAACTGAGAATTATTTAAGGCTTCACGCACCTCTAATGAGGATTCCAACTCAATAGGTGAATATTCCAACTCAACAGGTTGACCATTGAGGTAGGCAGAGCAGATATTGGCATCAGGGACAGGGGTTTTCTCCCACTGCCAGTTTTCGCCTATAATTTTGGCATTGTGTTCTCCAACAATATCATTAGCAATGTTGCCTTCTTTCTCATTCAATGGCCACCAAGCAACAAGTCCTGGTGATTCCTGTCCATAAAGCCCTTGTCCCAGGGCTTCTGGTTCGAGGGCTACATTCCAAATCCGCACATCAGCAATAATTCCGTTGAAGCCCTCTCCAATCTTCACAGGGAAGTTGCCAATACCAGGGTTTATGTCTTTGATGAGATTGGATTTTTCAGCTTCTTTGTTTTCATCAGTATTTTTACCATAAATGTAAAAGATGATCCGTGTATTGACTTCAGGAATCTGTACCTCTACTTCCTGTTCGTGGTCTCCAATTTCTATGGTCTCAGAATGAGTTTGGTCAACTAATTCTGTTTTGCGTACTACTGCCACTTTTTGTAATTTATTGGCAACAAGGGCTTTATTGGACGTATATTTTTTCCAAGTTCCGTCTTGGTTTTGGAAGGAGAAGACCAAGTATCCACTTTGGTTCATCTCTAACTTATAGCTAGTTAGTTCAGTGTTGTTAGAGCTAACACCTGTTTTAGCTAGTAGGATCGATGCTTTAATTTGAGCAGGCTGACAGAAAAGCTCTAGGGTTAAGTCTTTAGTAATGTTAAGAGCATTAGCATTCGGCACTTCTAGACAATCTGAATCTTGGAATTTGATTCCGAAAGATTGAAAATAGGCGAAGGCTAGCTGAGTCCAACTGTCTTGAAATAATCCTTGCTTACTGCGATAAGTGTGGTTGTCAAATGTAGCAGTTAAGGAAAAAGCTGGTGCTTCTCCTAGCTGTACTGCCCCA
>NZ_JAAHIE010000558.1:0-4477 GCF_010671945.1 Moorena sp. SIO4E2 | reverse complement strand
GTAGAGTAATTTCCCCTGTGAATCGAATAAGAAGGTTCCCCCTCGCTGGGTCAGATAAGCCCCATTGGGTACATAAGTATTCCAGTGGCTTAAAACCTCTGTCATATTCCGCAGCCGCAGGGTTGCCAATTCAAAGGGTCTTTGAAAACCTTTGCCACCAGCCAGCCTGAAGAATGACCCCTTGATAGGGGGAAGTGGTATACCTCGCACAACCTCCTCATCATCGAGCAACTGCGGAGCCTGACTATCGCCCCAATAGCCTCGAAATACTTCAGCTAGAGTGCCAGGACTACCAATACCCGCACACATCAGCAGCAGATTCAAGTAGGCATTTAGGGTTATTGAGAGCCCTGGTAGCTTGAGCGATAGTCCTGGATAAAGATTAAGCTGGTGGTGCAGCTGTGCATTGGGACAGACAAACAGCCAATCCCCAGAAAACCCCGTATAGTTGCAGAATCGCTTACCAAAAATTTTGGGTTTAAAGCCCCGTCCTTATAGGACGGCTTTCTTTTTAAGTTAAAACTTGACAGTTTTCGCACTGCGTGTTATTATAAAAGCATAAACAAAAAATAAAAAACTAGATAAATACTATCTAATGATAAGTAGACAACGTAAAAAATATGTATCAGATACATATTGCGTAATTTGGTCTAACGACTTAAACGTCTATGAAAAAAATTAGATTAAAAAAGTATCTATCTATATATAAAAAAAAGGTACGGTGGGGCACACCGAAACCTAGGTTATAAACCAAATACGCTTGTGGAGAGGCGACCTCTATTTTTCCTGGCTCCGGCCTGGTTAAACAAGTAACCCCATTGAAGCAAGAATCCCCGTCCTTCCAGGGCGGGGAGTGTCAACAGAATCGCGATTGCCAATACCAACAGCTCGTATTACTATACCCTCGCCCTGTAACCTTTTTGCTTCCCGTTGCAGCCACCAAGCGTATTCGAGACTGTCGAAATCTCCAAGTTGGGGCCAGACAAGTACCAGCTGGCGGGTGGCTGACTCACAACCGCTCAGAAGTGGCAGGATGACTCCATCACTTACCCGCTGGCACTGGGTCTGATTTAAGATTGTGTAAGGATTCATGTTCAACCGGTTGTTTTAAGGGGAATGTGGTATTAAAAGTAAAGCACGCTTCGACATTGGTTTGAGCTTTGCGATGAAGCGTTCGCGTAGCGTGGCCTACGGCCTCAGCTTCCGCGCTTATGCGATCGCTTCTTCTATAATTTGTTGAATTGCTGCTAAATCAGGAGGCTGTTGGTGGCTCTCCATTCCCAGCCAAAGCAGATACTCAATATTACCACCAGGTCTACTCAAATTGCTGCCTCAATTAAAGGTATTTATCTGCCTTGATCGTAAATTCGGGACTTACTTCAAAGTACCATCGAGTTGAGCCTGGTACGATCGCCGATCAACTGAATGAGTGAGCGAACCATAACGGATCTTATTTCGTGCTTAAAGGGTATATGTGAGCGAACGGGCTTTGAATATAATGGACATTGGGTATCAAGGGAATAGATAGCTATCCACCAGGGATAGGAGGTTTAATATGGTGTCAGCACCTACTGAAGAACCAGCAATCATTCGGACAGAGCGGGGATTGACAATCGCAGGTACACGCATCACTCTTTACGACGTGATGGATTACCTGAAGGCTCAGTATCCACAACAGTTGATCTGTGAAAAACTAAGTCTTAATAATCATCAGATTCGTTCAGCGCTAGCCTACATTGAAACTCATCATGTTGAGTTTGAAGCGGAATACCAAGAATGTCTCCAAACAGCAAAGGAAATTCGGCAATATTGGGAAGAGCGAAATCGAGAACGATTTGCCAAGATCGCAGCAATGCCTCCGAAGCCAGGTCAGGAAGCCCTCCGTGCAAAACTCCAAGCATGGAAAGCGCGAATTGAAGCCCAGGCATAGCCATGAACTTTCTGATTGACTACAATTTAACTGGCGATGCTGTTCTATTTTGGGGAACACTATCGGCTGAAGGATGGCTGGAACTATTACCTATTCGCTTCTTTACATTTCAGGACGCTGACTTGCCAATGGATAGTAGCGATCGCGCTGTTTGGCACAATGCTGCACAGCAACCAAATGATCCTGATTACCGCTAACCGAAATATGAAGGGAGAAGACTCTCTAGAGCAAACAATTCGTGAGGACAATACACCAACTTCGTTACCAATTCTGACAATTGGTAACCCAGATCGACTTGACGAAAGTAGTTATCGGCAAAAATGCGCTACCCGATTGATTGAAATTGTGCTTGATCTGGAAAACTACCTGGGAGTCGGTCGAATTTTTATTCCGTAAATTCTTCAGGGTGGTAGATCCTTTTGGGTATTTATAAAAACTCAAATACGAGCCAGATAGCGTCCTTAATCTTACGTGCTGTTTTACTTAACCGGAAAAAAGCGATTGATTAGTACAACAAAATTGGGTAATAAAGGAGAAGTCAACTCATCCTGATCAAATAAGGTAGCAACTAGAGTTAATTTCCCCTTGTCTCGGCGATATACCTCTACTTGCTTACGAAAACGATCCACAATCCAATATTCTTTTACCCCTTGAATTGAATATAATTTGACTTTAATTTCGCGGTCGCGTTTTTCATTTTCTTTACCAATAGAAATTACTTCCACAACTAATTCAGGTGCTGCGGTCAGATGTCCAGCTTCATCTTCTATTTGAGCTAATCTTTCTTGGCTTACCCACACTACATCAGGAATCACATTATCGGCATCTGAGAAGATAATTCCGGGAGTAATAATGGTTTCACCATTACCTGTTGATTCTGACCAATTATTCAAATAACTAAAAATTCGGCCACAAATTTGTTGATGTCGTCGGTGAGGCGTTCGAGTCACAAATAATTCTCCTTCAATTATTTCGTATATTGTCCCTTCAGAGTGAGGCAATAGTTCTAAATCATCGATTATCCAACTGACTCGATCAATCGTTTCAGTCATACCAATTCTCCTGATTTCATCTGTCTTAATTTTATCAATTGTGGCAGATATGCTAATCTCATGTCGGGATAATTACCCTGCTGAGCATCGCGAAACGGTTCCAAAGGAACATCGCGCTCATTGTTTGAATCCCCCAAGCCCTGTCTTGATGCAGCGCTGCTCCGAAGCTCCCTACTCCCTATTCCCTGCTCCGAAGCTCCCTACTCCCTGTTCCCAGATCCGCTGTTCCCTAAAACCCAGGACAAAAGTACCCACCTTTTTTAGAACTGCCATAATTCAGTTTCCTTAGCAACACCTTATCAACTTCTCAGTTAACGGTCACTTCCTCCTCAGTTAAGACCTGCATTCTAGTAATTAAAGATAACCAGTTAAGCAATTGGACTAATCAAGTCTAGGAGGAACAAAGATGAAAGGTCTCGTACTTGGCAGCTTAGGCACGTTGTTGATTGCTACCGCTACCACTCCCGTCTTAGCATCGGAAATCGCTGCAAACTCCACCGCCAGCGGTAATAATATTGTCGAAGTTCAACCTTTTAACCTCGTCTATCTCGCTTATCAAGGGTACTTTGCTGACCAAGGTATTCCCAGTAATGCTGCTTTAATCAGCGCTATAAAAAGCAAGAAAGTTACCGCAAAAGACCTCGTAGAAAGTGCCATTGCAAGAGGAAGATTATCCCCGGAAACTATCAATGATTCTAGCTATCTGGGTCATGTTAAAACTCAACTCTTCAACCTGAGTAATACTTAATACTTAGACTTAGAGCTGGCACCAGTCCATTCATATCCTACCTTGGCACCCATTATCCCCCAATTCTGGAAAAGTTTAACATCATTAACTCCCATAATTGGGGGCAGGGGGGCGCTGAGCAGGCGATAACCCTAAGCGTGCAAGATTTCAGTAATACCTAACTCTCCATTTGGCGTAAACAAATGAATGTGCGGTGGAAGAAATTACTGGTCAAACTAACCCTGTGGCTGATAGTTGAGGTTGGCCTTAACTTAATGGGACTCGATGATATCGCAGACTATGGCGAGTTCGTCTTTGAGCGAAATTCTACGGTCTTGATTAGTTAAGGGCAATATCAACTTAAAACAGGGGGAATAAGGGTTTCTGGCTTTGGAGGCAGTGGGGCTGGGAGCTCCCTTCTTGCTTGTTTTTGACATCGAAATGGTGGGGTTTATAGCTCGAACTGTTCTGGATCTATGCCCTTTGCTTTTAACTGCGATCGCAAGGCTTGCAACGAAGCTTCTGCCTGTTCAGCCCGTTGTGATGCCTGTTGTTTTTCCAGCCTTTCAAGCTCCAAAGCTTCCTCTGCTTGCTCTAAAGCTTCCTCTGCTTGCTCTGCTCGTTGACGTTCTTGTTCTGCCTGTTGTTGAGCGAGATCTTTGAGCTCAATAATTTCCAAATAAGTAGCAAAACGTTCACCATTGGGATAATACAGCACCAATTGAGATGCTACTAACTCAAACCTAATTCCTAAACGGGGACTAACCC